>NZ_BAFW01000064.1 GCF_000308535.1 Nocardia cerradoensis NBRC 101014
CCTGCTGGGCGGGCGCTTCCTGCGCGGGCGCGGGTTCGGCCGGTGCCTGCTGGGCCGGTGCCTCCTGTGCCGGGGCGGGAGCGGAGGCGGACGCCTCGTCGGCGTCGCCGATCACGCCCAGTTCGCCGCCGACCTCGATGACGTCGTCTTCCTGGGCCACGATCTTGGTGAGCACACCCGCTGCGGGGGACGGGATTTCGGTGTCGACCTTGTCGGTGGACACTTCGAGCAGGGGCTCGTCGACCTCGACCGTGTCTCCTTCCTGCTTCAGCCACCTGGTCACAGTGCCCTCGGTGACGCTCTCACCAAGAGCTGGCATCTGGACGGAGAAGGCCATGTCCGTTGACTCCTCTAACTGCTCGACGGGTTCACAACAGTTCGTCTCTCGGCGGGGCGCGCCGCGGGTCGCGGCGAGCACCCGACTGCCACCGAACATTCCTGTGGCACCGGAGATCCGTGCGGTTCTTGTTCCGGTTCTCCATCCTTGCACTCGCCGTTGCGATACGTACCACAGGGCGGGCGGTCGGCGGGCCCGTGGCGACATCACAGCATCCGCGCCGCTGCGGAGAGCTGCCCCGATGCCGATCGTCCAGCCCGGCGTGTCTGGTTCGACACCCCGCGCGGAACCGCGGGGTTCGGACACGGTGTCCGCCATGCAGCTGGGCGTGCGCCCGAAATGCCCGACAGCTGGCAGTATCGATAGATCGGGAGTGCACGCACCCGACATTCGACCAGGAGGTAAGCGGCCGTGGGGTTGCTCGATCGTTTCCGCGGCGGCCGCGCGGGCAGAGGCGCCGACGGCTCCGATATTCGTTATCTGGCCGACTGGGTGCGCACCCACGACGGTGTCGAGGCGTATATCGAACCCAAGACGACAGTGACCGATGTCACAGCGATTCTTATCGCCGCCGATGGGGAATGGACGCGCCGGATCGTGGGCGAGCGCGGCGCCCGCCAATTGTCGAGCCGCCTCGGGGTTCCCGTCTACGACGTCGGCCGCACCGGCTACCCGCAACGCATGCGCGACTACGACGCTCGCAAACGCATCGAGCGCAAACGCGCGCTGGAAGCCGATCTGCGGGATCTGCCCGCGGAGTAGGAGCCTCCGGCCCGAGTGGGGCCGATGGCTGGAAGTCGCGTCAGCAGGATCGCGACGGCGGCCGTCGACACCGGCGACGGTTACCGGCGTGCGTTCAGCCCATCGGTGAGGCGCCCGCGCCGACCGCGGTCGGGCAGGTGCCACACCGGTCCGGGCGATGCGCTGACCGAGATCCTGGTCGGCACGATGAGCGCCGCCGACCAGGATCGCGAATTCTGTTGTGCCGCTTACTCTCCCGCGATATCGGTCAGCACCGCCACCAGCGTGCGCACGGGAACGCCGGTGCCGCCCTTGCCGATGTAGCCGAACGGCCCGCCGGTGTTGTAGGCCGGGCCCGCCACATCCAGATGCGCCCACTGCACACCCTCGGGCACGAATTCCTTGAGGTAGGTGCCGGCGACCAGCATCCCGCCCCAGCGGTGCGGGGAGACGTTGGCCATGTCGGCGACCTTCGAGTTCAGGTCGGCGCGCAGTTCGGCGGGCAGCGGCATCGGCCAGCCGTTCTCGCCGACCTCTTGCGACAGCCGCGCCACCCGGTCGCGGAATTCCTCGGTGCCCATCACGCCCGGGGTGCGGGTGCCGAGTGCGACCATCTGCGCGCCGGTCAGCGTAGCGACGTCGATCAGGTAGTCCGGGTTGTCCTCACCGGCGCGCACGATCGCGTCGGCCAGGATCAGCCGGCCCTCGGCGTCGGTGTTGATGACCTCGATCGTGGTGCCGCCGTACTGGGTGAGCACATCGCCGGGGCGCTGGGCGGTTGCCGAGGGCATGTTCTCGGCCATCGGCACCGTCGCGGTGACCGTGATCGGCAGTCCGAGCCGGGCCGCGACCAGGGCGGTCGCGATGACCGCCGCGGCGCCACCCATATCGGAGGTCATGTTCTCCATATTGGCCGCCGGCTTGATGGAGATACCGCCGGTGTCGAAGGTGATGCCCTTGCCGATCAGCGCGACCTTGGTATCGCCGCCGGAGTAGGTGATGCGGATCAGCCGCGGCGGGCGCGAGGAGCCCTTGCCGACGCCGACGATGCCGCCGTAACCGCCCGCCTCCAGCTGCTTCTCGTCGAGGATCTCCACGTCGAGTCCGGCCGCCCGCGCCAATTCGGCTGCGCGCTCGGCGAATTCGGCCGGGAAGAGGGCGTTCGGGGGAGTGTTGACGAAATCGCGGGCGGTCGCCACCGCCTCGGCGACGGCCTGGGCGCGGAACAGTTCGTCCTCGCCGGAATCGGCTGTGGGAACGAGGAATTCGACGCGCTGCAGCGGCTGCTCGGCCGGCTTGGGCGCCGACTTGTCGGACTTGAACGCGGTGAAGGTGTAGGCGCCCAGGTAGAAACCCTCGGCGGCGGCGCCCAGATCCAGTCCGGACAGCGTCGTGACGGCGGTGGCGGTGCCGGCGAGCGAGCGGGCGGCCACACCGGCGGATTTGCGGATCTGCTCGGCGTCCAGCGCGTCCCGGCCGCCGAGTCCGACCGCGAGCACGCTGGTCGCGCCGAGCCCGTCCGGCGCCGGGATCCGCGTCAGTTCCTCGGCCTTACCCTTGGCGCCGACGGCCAGCAGCGATGCCAGCAACTGCTCCCGGGTGCCGGCATCGAGCACCGCGTCGAAAACGTCGGCCGCGGCGATCACGGGCCCGTCGTCGGTGGACAGAAGTCCGACCACGAGAACATCGGTATCGGGGCCGATGCTCTCGGTACGTGCCAGTTCCGGGCCGAGTGAACGATCTGCAACAGCTGTCATGCGCCCAGGTTACTGGGTGGGATTCGGAGCCACCGGGGGAGCGGTGCGGCCGACGCGGCCGGAGTTGGCAGTGCGCGTAACCACGGCCCCTGCGCACACCGTCACCGGCGCAGCGGGGGCGACGCGGCCGGGGGTAGTGTGCGGGCCCCCGAGGTGCGGGCCGCGTGCGCCGCCGAAGAACACAGCCGGGAGCTCTGCGGCTGGAATTCCCGCGTGCGGGTTCGGCTCACTCCTCGTCGGTCTGCGCCGACAGCGGTACGCCGGTGTGGAAGAACCGGATCAGCCGCCCGATCCGCACGCAGTGCGCGGCGCAGCGCTCGAAATGGTGTGCCAGCAGCGCTGTTTCGACCGCCATCGCATTGCCGTGCTGCCAGCCGTCGTCGGCGACCGCGCGCAGCAGTTGCTGCTGGAGCTGTTCGATCGCCGGATCCGGCGGAATCAGGGTGGTGTCCGGCTCCACCTGCTGGGCCGAGATCACCGCGATGGCCGCGGCGGTGAGGTCGACGAGCGCCGCGGCCATCGCCGACAGGTGATGCGTGATGTCTTCGGGTGCCACGGGTTCGGGGAATTTCCGCACCACACCGTCGGCCACCCGGCTGAGCCCGCCCGCGATGCCGGACAGATCCTCCGCGATCTGGATGGCGGTGACCACATTGCGCAGATCCCGCGCGACGGGCGCCTCCAGGGCGAGCAGGATCACCGACCGGTCCTCGCATTTGGCGTGCTCGGCCTGGATTCTCTCCTCCAGCGCGAACACCTCGTAGGCAGCGGTCAGATCGGCGTTCTCGATCGCCACCGCGGCGCGTTCGGCCGCCTCGTGTGCCAACCGAGCCATATGAGCGAGCTCGTCGGAGAGCGCCGCGAGTTCGGAGGAGAATTTCGTTCGCACTCTGGTATCTTCGCCGCCCGCCGCGCCGAACGTGCAATATCGCAGGAAAAGTCATCGAATATCCGCCTCGCCGGCCGGTGTCGTGCAGTGCCGCAGCGGGTGTCGATCATTAAGGTGTAGCGCACCGTGCCGACGGTGGTGTGAATGGAGGGTCTCGGGCTGGTGGAGTTACGAAGCGAGACATCATCCGGGCAGCGCACGGGATCGGTCGAGGTCGTGGGACCGCTCGATGCGGCGCAGCCGGCGAACGCGGCGGCCGACGAGGACGGATTCGACTGGCTGGGACGCACCCGGGCAGGCCGTGTGCTGCGGTTGGAACGGCCGCAACGGATCTGGGAGGCCGAGCGCGCGCCGGGGCGTTCGCGGCCGTACGTGGTGGCGACGTTCAACTTGAAGGGCGGGGTGGGTAAGACCACCACCACGGCCGCTCTGGCCGAAATCCTGTCCGCCGAGTTCGACAAGCGGGTCCTGCTGATCGATCTGGATCCACAGGCCAATCTCACCGCGATGATGGTCGGCGAAAACCGGGCGATGGAACTGGATTCCGGTGACCGCACGCTGGCCGCGATCTTCGCCGCCGCCCTGGCCGGGCGCCCCGCCCCCGACGTGCGCGCGCTGCTCCAGCACGAGGTGTCGCCCATGCATGCGGTCACCACCGTCGATCTGCTGCCGGCGTCGCCGAAACTGATTGCGCTGCAGGACGAGATGCCCGCGCTGCGGCAGGGCGAACCCACCGCGGTGCTGGCCCGGGCGCTGTCGGGAGTGCTGGAGGACTACGACTACGTCCTCGTCGACTGCCCGCCGAATCTCGGCCCGATCACCCAGAACGGCCTGCGGCTGTCCGACGGTTACCTGATCCCCACCATCCCGGACATCATGTCCACCTACGGAATTCCGCCGGTACAGGCGCATCTGCGTCACCTCGCCGCACGCTGGGGCGATCCGCTGGAGGAGCTCGGCGTCGTGGTCACCAAGTATCGCCGTTCGTCCGCGGTTCACCGCACCACCCTGGAGATCCTGCAGGCCAATCGCACTCTGCCACGGTTGTTTCCGACCCGCATTCCCGACTCCAATCAGATCGCCGCCGCGGCCGCGTTCACCGATTTCGGAAGTCTGCGAAGGAAATACGGGACGGGCGGGCAGTTCCTGGCATTGCGCGAGCTGACGGCGGATTTTCTCGCGACGACGCGAATAACCCTCGCGTGGGGACGGTGAGTACCGCAGGCACGAGATTTCCGTCAATCATGTATTGACGATTGCCGCAACGTCAACCCATGGTTGACGAATGTGATCGCCCGACCTACCGTTGCCGCATGTCCTCCACCGAACCGCCCGCACCGGCGATCACGCCCGCCCAGCGCCGGTCGACCGGCGAATCCTTCGGCATCGATCCGGCCCGATACGACCGCACCCGCCCGCCCTATCCGCAGGCCATGATCGACCGCATCGTCGAGTCGAGCCCGGGCTCGAACTACCTGAACGCCGGCTGCGGCACCGGCATCGAAGCCCGGCAGTTCCGTGCCGCGGGATGCACGGTGCTGGGTGTCGAACCCGACGCCCGGATGGCCGACTTCGCACGGCGTGACGGACTGCGGGTGGAGGTGGCGCGGCTGGAGGAGTGGGATCCGGCCGGGCGCGTCTTCGACGCGGTGGTGTCCGGTACCGCGTGGCATTGGATCGATCCGGTCGAGGGTGCGCGCAAGGCGGCACAGGCGTTGCGCCCGTCCGGGCGGCTGGCACTGTTCTGGCACGTTTTCCAATTGCCGCCCGTCGTGGCCGAGGCCTTCGCCGAGGTCTACCGCCGGCTGCTCCCGGATTCGCCCTTCCGTCCGCCGGCCCGCCCCGGCCGGGCGGTGGACCCCTACGAGCCGATACTCGTCAACTCCGCCAACGGGATTCGCGATGCGGGCGGTTTCGGCGACGTGCAGCGGTGGCGCTTCGATTGGGAGCACCGCTACACCCGTGACGAGTGGCTGGACCAGATGCCCACCCAGGGGACGCTGACGCAGGCTCCGGCCGAGGTGGTGGATCAGGTGCTCGCGGGCGTCGGTGAGGCGATCGACGCGA
>NZ_BAFW01000063.1 GCF_000308535.1 Nocardia cerradoensis NBRC 101014
ACCGACCGCAAGGATGCGGCGGTCAAGGTCGAGATCCAGCTCGACGATCTCGACCGCGACATTCGCAAACTCGAGGGCGAGATCGACGCTGTGCGCAAACGTGAGGCGCGCGATCGCGGCATGCTCGAGGGCGGCAACGTCGGCGCGAAGCAGCTCTCGGAGTTGCAGCACGAACTCGGCAGCCTGGAACGCCGGCGCGGGGTCCTCGAGGACGAACTGCTCGAGGTGATGGAGCGGCGCGAGGCGGCCGAGGCCGATCACCAGCACGCGGGCGCCAACCTCTCGCGCGCCGAGGAGGATCTGACCCTGGCACAGAGCCGTCGCGACGACGCGGTCGCCGACCTGGACGTGGCCGCCCAGCGCTGCGGCACCGATCGCGAACAGCTGCTCGCCGGATTCCCGGACGAGCTGCTCGCGATCTACGACAAGCAGCGCGCCCAGCACGGCGTCGGCGCGGCGCTGCTGCAGGCCCGCCGGTGCGGCGCCTGCCGGATCGAACTCGACCGCGGCGAGATCGCCCGGATCGCCAAGACCGATCCGCAGGTCGTGGTCCGCTGTCCCGAATGCGGTGCGATCATGGTGCGCACCAAGCAGTCCGGATTGTGACGGCCCGGCGATGACGGTACGCACGGTGATCGTGGAGGCCGACGGCGGCTCGCGAGGTAATCCCGGCCCGGCCGGCTACGGCGCGGTGATCTGGGATTCCGACCGCGCCACGATCCTCGCCGAACGTCGCGAATATCTCGGCGTCACCACGAACAATGTCGCCGAATACCGCGGTCTCATCGCGGGTTTGGCGGCCGCCGCCGAACTGGGCGCCCGCACGGTCGAGGTGCGGATGGATTCCAAACTCGTCGTCGAGCAGATGTCGGGACGCTGGAAGGTCAAGCACGCGGCCATGATTCCGCTCGCCGAACGAGCCCGGCAGCTGGTCGCGGGCTTCGATCGCGTGAGTTTCCACTGGATTCCGCGCGAGCAGAATTCGCACGCCGATCGGCTCGCCAACGAGGCGATGGACGATGCGGTGGTGGTCGCGGAGGTGCGCGAGGCGGATACCGAGCGGCCGGTGATCGACAGTGTGGCCGAACCGGAATCGGCCGCCCAGGATTCGGCACGCGGCGTCGAAGCCGAGCTGCCCAGCTGGATCGACGAAGCGGCCGACGCCCGTGCCGCGCACGAGGATCCGGTCGTGCAGGAGACGGCCCCCGCGCCCGGTCCGGGCTGGACCGGCGCCCGCGGGCGGCCGACCCGGCTGTTGCTGCTGCGTCACGGTCAGACCGAATTGTCCGTGGAGCGACGGTATTCCGGCCGCGGCAATCCGGAACTCACCGCGCTCGGTCGCGAACAGGCCGCCCGTGCCGCGAAATACCTTGCCGCGAAAGGCGATATCGCCGCGGTCGTGACCTCGCCACTGGGCCGGGCTCGGGAGACCGCGCAGGCCGCGGCCCGAGCGCTCGACGTGCCGGTGCGGGTCCTGGACGCGCTGACCGAAACCGACTTCGGCGCATGGGAAGGTCTCACGTTCACCGAAGCGGCGCAACGGGATCCGCAACTGCATCAGCGCTGGCTCGGTGATCCGTCGCTGCCGGCTCCCGGTGGTGAGAGCTTCGCACAGGTGCGTGAACGTGTCGAGGCCGCGCGCCGCGATCTGCTGGCGCTGTATCCAGAGCAGAACGTCGTCGTGGTCAGCCACGTGACGCCGATCAAGACGCTGCTGCAACTGGCCTTGGAAGCCGGCCCGTCCCTGCTGTACCGGCTGCATCTGGATCTTGCGTCGCTGTCGATCGCCGAGTTCTACCCCGACGGCGGATCGTCGGTGCGGCTGGTCAACGACACCTCGTATCTCTGAACACCGGTCGGGGACACCGGGTTCAGGGGCGCAGCACCGACACCAGGAATTCGGTCTGGTCGTAGACGGCCTTCTCGAACCAGTCGTCGAAGTAGATGTCGAAGTGCCCGATGGGGTATCGCTTCACGATGCCGTGTTTGGTGCGTTCGGCGGCCTTGAGCGTCGGACCCACCGGTGCGACCGAATCGTTGTCGCACACCGCGTAGAACACCGGCACCTTGATGGCCTTCGTGCGCCGCCACGGTGAATCGAACATCACCGACATACCCACGCGGGCAGCCACTTTCGGCTGGTACTGCGCGCTCTCCTCGGCGAGGCGGCCGAAACCCTCGGGCACGTCGGAGGCGCTCATCAACGCCGCCGAACGCTTGCGCCCGGCCAGTCGCACGCCCACCGGCTTGCGGCGGATCGGGCCCACGAGGAGGTCGGCGAGCGCGAGGGTGCCGGTCTTGGTGAGGCTGATCGGCCCCTTCGCCATCGCCGAGGACCAGCCGCTGGTGAACGGGCACTGCGCCACGACCGCGGCCAGATAGTCGTCCTCGTGCGCGATGGACAGGACGTGCCCGCCGCCGAACGAACTGCCCCACAACGCGATTCGGGTCGCGTCGAAACCCTTGAGGGTGCGGGCGAAGGCGATCGCGGCGCGCCAGTCGTCGCGCTGGCGGGCGATGTTGATCAGCTGGCGCGGCTCACCGCCACTGGCCCCGAAATGCCGGTAATCGAAGACCAGCACGCCCATTCCGGCCGCGGCGAACCGGCGTGCGTAGCGATCCAGACCCATTTCCCGGTTCGCGCCCAGCCCGTGCCCCATGATGACCAGTGGACGCGGTTTGGGCGGGCCGTCCGGAAGATAGAGCCACGCTGCACACTGTTCGCTTCCCGAACCGAACCCCACCTCGACACGCTCCATGGGCGAATACCGTACCGGGGCGCGCGCCCGGCCGCAGACGTGGATCCCCGCTCAGGGCACGATTACGGGTGAACAGAACGCAAACACTCGCGAGTCAGATCCTTCGGTGCCGGATAGCCGTCGACCGCCATGATCAGGTCCGCTTCGGCCAGCAGAGAGCGCAGGACGTGCACGATTCCGTCCACGCCGCCGAGCGCCAGGCCGTAGGCGTAGGGCCGGCCCACCCCGACCGCGGTGGCGCCCAGTGCGAGCGCCTTGACGACATCCGCGCCGCTGCGGATTCCGGAATCGAACAGCACCGGCAGACCCTCGGCCGCGTCGACGACCTCGGGCAACACGTCCAGCGCGGGCAGTCCCCCATTGGCTTGGCGCCCACCGTGATTCGAGCAGTAGATGCCGTCCACGCCACCGTCGCGGGCCCGGCGCACATCGTCGGGATGGCAGATTCCCTTGACGATCAAGGGCAGATCGGTGAGCGAGCGCAGCCAGGCCAGATCCTCCCAGCGCAGCGGGTTGCCGAACAGTTGCACCCACCGCAGCACCGCGCTCATCGGATCCTCCTCCGGTGAGCGCTGCAGACCGGAGCGGAAGACCGGATCGGTGAAATAGTTGGCGAGGCAGTGCCCGCGCAGTTGTGGGAAGTTACCGGTGGACAGATCGCGCGGCCGCCAGCCCGTGATCCAGGTGTCGAGGGTGACGACGATGCCCTTGTAACCGGCCTGCTCCGCGCGATGCACCAGGCTGGCCGCGAGATCGCGGTCGGTGGGCGTGTAGAGCTGGAAAAAGCCCGGGGTGTCACCGAATTCGGCGGCGACATCCTCGAGTGGATCCACGGTGAGGGTCGAGGCGACCATCGGCACGCCGGTGCGGGCGGCGGCGCGGGCGGTCGCCAGATCCCCGTGGCCGTCCTGGGCGCAGAGGCCGATCACGCCGACCGGAGCCATGAAAAGCGGTGTGGGAAGCGTCATTCCGAACAGGTCGACCGACAGGTCGCGCTCCTTCGCGCCGACGAACATGCGGGGGATGAGCCCCCAGTGATCGAAGGCGGTGACATTGGCGCGCTGGGTACGCTCGTCGCCCGCGCCGCCGGCCACATACGACCAGATCGACGGCGGCATGGCCGCCTGTGCGCGCTCTTCTAGTTCGGCGAACGCGACCGGGTACTCCGGCACGACACCGCGCAGCCCCTGGAAGTAGATCTCGTTCTGGAAGTCGCCGAACCCCATGTGCGCTGCCCTTCTGTGCCGTCGGTTCGCCGGCGAGTATGCGCGCTCGCCGGCGAATGCGGGCTTCACTGTATGCGTAACCGGCGGTACCGCGCCACGATCTCGCCGTCGCCCGGGCCGAGCCGCGTTCGCCCCCGCGACACCGACGCCGGCCGTGGTCGTCGGCGGGGGACGCGACGTCCGAGCCGGTGGCGCGAGCACGCCGGTGCGATCGCCGGGGTGGCGTGCGCTCGGCGCCGCTCGCACGGCACAATGGTGCGCGACGAGTCGGTCGGGCGACCGCGTCGACGGGAACGGGCACGGTTGTGCCGCTGCCCGTCGCCGAGGAAAGTCCGGACTCCACAGAGCAGGGCGGTTGTTAACGGCAACCCGGGGTGACCCGCGGGACAGTGCCACAGAAAACAGACCGCCGGCGGTCTCTCCGGAGGTCCGCCGGTAAGGGTGAAACGGTGCGGTAAGAGCGCACCAGCGCCCCGGGTGACCGGGGCGGCTCGGTAAACCCCGCCCGGAGCAAGGTCGAAGGTCGCACTCTCGCGAGTGCGGCTGCGCAGGTGCCCGAGGGCTGCTCGCCCGAGCCTGCGGGTTGACTGCTCGAGGTGCCCGGTGACGGTGCACCCAGATGGATGGTCGCCTCCCGGTGCGAACCGGGAACAGGATCCGGCTTACAGACCGACTCGTCCCCTCCGGGGATTCTCGTTCGCGGCGTGAGACGCTGACCGCATGGATGCGACGCCTCGGCAGATCATCGTCACCGGTTACCTGCGGGTGGACCCCGCCGATCGCGACCGCTATCTGGCGACCTGCGTCGAGGTGGTGAACGCGGCCCGGCAGACCCGCGGATGTCTCGATTTCGCGTTGTCGGCCGATCTGGTCGACGCCGGGCGCATCAATATTCTGGAGCGGTGGAGCGATCGTGCGGCGCTGGACGCATTCCGCGGCGCGGGGATTTCCGGCGAGCAAGGCGCGATGATCCGCGAAGCGCAGGTCACCGAGTTCACGGTCGGCGACGAAACCCTGCTGCGCTGACCGGCCTTCCCGGCTAGCGTGCGCAGCCCTCGCCGTTGTCCGGATGTTCGTTCGGAGTCGGGTACGGCCCGTTGCACAGGGTGTCGTGCAAGGCGTCCGAGATCGCCGCCAGATTGGCGCCGGTGCGCTGGAAGGCGCGAGCTACAGCCGAACTCGGGTGACGCAGCGATGCGAGGACGAGATGTTCGGTGTCGAGGGCGGTGTGGCCGGCCTCGCGCGCGATCCCGGCGGCTTCGTCCAGTGCGCGTCGCAGGCCGGGGGCGTGCGGTAGCGGTTCCGCAGTCATGCCTCCATGATCACCCGCGCCGAGCACTTCAGCGCATATTTCGCGACTATTCGGCAACCGGAGGTTCGGCCGCCGACCGGTCGGCGTCGGACCCGCGTCTACGGGTGCAGCGGTGTGCGCCGAGGGCGCACGATGCGATGGGTGATCTTCCAGCCGGCGCCGATGCGCTGGATGGTGTCCTCGTAGGTGACACTGCCGACCGTGCCGTCGGTCAGGACGCCGAAGCCCTTGGACAGGGCGCGGACAGTGCCGTCGGCGACCTCGTTGACGACGATGTTGGTGACGTGGTGGGCGACGGGGTTGTTCTCGCCCAGTGCGAGCGCGGAGTCCCGGCACGCGGGGATACCGACCAGGACGCCGCCGCCCATGGCGGTGACGTCGTAGACGACGTCCTCGGCGAACAGTGCGGGCCAGCCGTCGAAATCGCCGTTGTCGGTCAGGTGGCCGTGCAGGTTGATCAGGTCGGTGATCGCGAAGCGGTCGTCCGCGGACAGCATGGCGGGTCCTCCGGTCGAGACGAGGGAGTGATCAGTGGAAGCCGGTGTCGGCGGCCCAGGGTTCGAGCTCGTCCAGATCGGTGAGGCGCTGGGTCAGGGTGGCGCGGATGCCGGCGAAGGCCTCGGGGCCGAGCGGCAGCCGCAACGGCGGTTCGTCCATGGCGACCGCGCGCAGAATGGCCTCGGCGGCGCGGGCCGGATCGCCGGGCTGGGCGCCGTCCTGAGCCTGGAATCGCTCGCGTTCCTCGGCGAAGATCGGTGTGTATTCGGGCATCGGTTCGGCCCACTGGATGGACCGGCCGGCGAAGTCGGTGCGGAAGGGCCCCGGCTCGACGATGGTGACCTTGATGCCGAACGGCGCGACCTCGTACGACAAACCCTCCGACAGTCCCTCGACCGCGAATTTGCTGAGTGCGTAAGGCGTTCCGCCGAGACGGGCACGCACACCGCCGACGGAGGACAGCTGCACGATATGCCCGCTGCGTTGCGCCCGCATGAGCGGCAGGACCGTCCTGGTGACCGAAATCAGGCCCCAGACATTGGTTTCCATCAGTGTGCGCAGTTGCTCGTCGTCGCATTCCTCGAGCGCGCCGCGCAGTCCGTACCCGGCGTTGTTGACCAGAACGTCGATGCGGCCGAACCGAACTCGCGCCTCCTCGACCGCCGCGGTGATCGACGCCGGATCGGTGACGTCCAGCTGTGCCACGAGGACCCGCTCCGGATCGCGATCTCGAAGGTCGGCAAGGGATTCGGGTGTGCGCGCGGTGGCGACCACACTGCCGCCCTCGGCCAGCACCGCCTCCGCGATCGCACGGCCGAAGCCGCTACTGGTGCCGGTGATGAACCAGACGTGATCGGTGGTCATGGTGGAGGCCTCCTGTGTCGGATCGTCGTCGAAGCCGGGCCTTGCGACCGCATGCGGTGCCCGCGGGGGCCGCCGGCACCGGTGCGGTCGCGCGATGATCAGCCGGCGGGGTTGATCACCAGAATCTGGGCCCAGTAGGCCGCCTGCTCGGGACCGACGAGAGGCAGCAGGTAGTCGAAGACGATGGACGACATGCGGTGTGGAACTCCTTGTACTCGAGGAACTATTACTCGACGACTCTCGCCGCGCGGCGCACTCTCGTTACTGCACGGACCCCCGAATCCGTGGGTACGCCGTGGCCTGTCACCATCGGCAACAGTAACAGCGCGCTCGGACAGTCGCAGGCCCAGCGGAAAACGGACTCGACGGGGGGATTCGGCGTACGGTAGCGTGATCTGGACGCAGGTCCGAGTCGTCTGAGTTATGACTGTTCGCTCTGAATGGTGCGATATTTCCTTCCGGAATGATCCGGTTCGGCGACCGTCGCGGGCCGTGTTCGAGCCGATTCGTCGACCCCCGTTGCGCTCGTGGAAACCGCATTGCCGCGGTCGCGGTGGGGAAGCGCGAAATCGCAGGCACCGACGGTACGGGCGGTCCACGCCTCGGTTTCGGCCCGGTGCGGTGGGCGGGCGCATTCTCGGCAAATGCGGGCGAATCGGCTGGTCTCGGCGTGTCCCGTGCGACGAACCGCCCCGGAGTGGCCGGAACCGTGATCGACGTCATAAAGTGTTGGCCGTTGGAAGTGTCGCTGCCGGGGGTGGCAGTGGCTATGGGTGCTACGAGTGTCGGAAAGCAGGTTCTGTATATATGCGAGTAGTTCGCAAGTTGGCGGCCGGTGCATTGATCGCCGCAGCTGCGTCGGGTGTTGCGGTGCTGGGCGCGGGATCGGCGTCCGCGGTCGCGGTCACTCCGTTGCCGGGTGGCGTCCAGGTGGACCTCAGCCCGGGTGACACCCAGTGGGTCCACCAGTCCCACGTCGGCCAGACGATCGCGGTGCTGCCGCACCCGTCGGCGGCCTCGTTCGGCCAGGCTCTCGATGCCGCGGCGACCCTGTCGTCGCAGTACCCCGACGGCCGCGTCGTCTTCACCGTGTACGGTCCGTTCGATCAGCTGAACGGCACCATGCTGGCGCTCAAGTAAGGTTCAGCGCCCCGCGTGGAACTGCATCCCAGGATCGTCTCGGCACCGGTGGACTTCGGTGTCGTGCGATCCGAATTCGGACTCGCCTCGGAATATCCCTCCGAGGCGGTCTCGGAGGCCCGCGACGCAGCCGATGCGTTCGCGGGCGTCCGGGCCGATCGCACCGACATCCCGTTCGTGACGATCGACCCACCCGGCGCCATGGATCTCGACCAGGCGCTGCATCTCGAACGCACCCCGACCGGATTCCTGCTGCACTACGCCATCGCCGATGTGGGCGCGGTGGTCGCGCCCGACGGCGCGCTCGCGCGGGAATCCCTCGCCCGGGGCCAAAGCTTCTATCTCCCCGACGGCACCGTGCCGCTGCATCCGCCGGTGCTCTCGGAAGGGTCGGCCAGTCTGCTGCCCGGCGCGGTTCGTCCCGCCGCCCTGTGGACCATCGACTGTGACGACAAGGCCGAACCACAACGCTTCTCGGTGCGGCGCGCCCTGGTTCGTTCCCGCGCCCGCCTCGACTATCCCGGTGTCCAGGCCGACGCCGACGCCGGCCGCCTGCATCCCTCGATCGCCGCACTGCCGGAATTCGGCCGCCTGCGCATCGAGGCCGGCCTGGCCCGCGGCGCGATCGAACTGCGGCTGCCCGCGCAATCGGTGATCCCCGACGGCCGCGACCACGACACCGAACACTGGCAGTTGGCGGTCGAACCGCGTACCGCCGCCGACGACTGGAACGAACAGGTCTCCTTGCTCACCGGCATCTGTGCGGCCCGAATCATGCTGGCGGACAACGGCTCCGACCCCCGCGTCGGATTGTTGCGCACCATGCCGGCGCCACCGGCCTCCGCGATCGCGTCCATGCGCCGCACCGCCGCCGCGCTCGGCGTGCACTGGCCGGCCGGGATGCCGGTGGGCCGGATGCTGGCCGGACTGGATCCCAACACCCCCGCCGCGCTGGTGCTCAACTCCGAGGCGACCAGTCTGCTGCGCGGCGCGTCCTACACCGTGCTCGACGGCGAAACGCCGGATGTGGTGCAGCACAGCGGCATCGGCGCGGCCTACGCCCATGTGACGGCGCCGCTGCGTCGCCTCGCCGACCGGTACGCCACCGAAATCTGCCTGGCTCGCTGTGCCGGCACCCCGGTACCGCACTGGGTTCGCGACGGACTCGGCGCCGCGGCGGACACGATGCGGCGCAGCGACGCGGTCGGCGGCAAACTCGAACGCGCCTGCATCGACCTCACCGAATCCACCGTTCTCGCACCACGTCTGGGCGACGTCTTCGAGGCGGTGGTCATCCGCGAGGGCAACGGCAACCGATCCGCCGAAATCTTCGTCGCCGATCCGCCGGTCCTCGCCAAATGCGCCGGATCGCCGCCGGAGGGGCAACGGGTGCGCGTGCGCCTGGACATCGCGGACCCCGATAAACGCGTAGTGGGCTTCACTTTTCCGGCGGAATGACTCGTTCGTCGCCAGGGGGTTGCTCCGGATCCAGCCACGGCATCCGGCTCACCAACTGATCCCGCAGGCGCGTCAACCGGGCGATGCGCTCGTTCAGCTCCGCCACCCGTGGCGGACCGACCACCGCGTATCCCGAGGCACACCGTGGTTCGTAGGGAAAGACGTCGGGCAGCTCCCTATCCAGATAGGGAGCGAAGGCCCGCACGTCCTCGACGGTGAACCCGAGATGAAGCAGTTCCCGGATGTTGCGCACCCGGGCCACCGCGTCCTCCTCGTACTCGCGGTATCCGGCGGCGGTGCGCCCGGACGTGAGCAGTCCCTGTTCCTCGTAGAAGCGCAGCGCCCGGGTCGTGACTCCGGTGCGGGCCGCCAGTTCGCCGATCAACATCGCGCGTATCCTCTCCGCCGTCTCACCCTCGTGCTCAACGCGCCAGCCGCACCACAACCTTCCCGGTGTAGCGCCCCCGGACCGTATCCAGCAGTGCGCGCGGCGCGTTCTCGAGTCCGTCGACGACGGTTTCGGTACGCACGATGTCTCCCGCTGCCGTCCACTCCCGCAGCTTCCGGCCGAATTCGGGCGCCAGGTCCAGGTGGTCGAGAGTGGTGAATCCGCGCAACGTCAATCGCTTGCCGATCACGGCCAGCAGATCACCCGGACCGGCATCCGGCTCGCCGCCCGCACTCTGCCTGGCCAGGGCCCCGCAGAGTGCGATGCGTCCGCCGACATTCATCACCTCGATCGCCGCACGCAACTGGGCGCCGCCGACAGTGTCGAAATACACGTCCACGCCGTCGGGCGCCGCGGCCCGCAGCCGATCGACGAGAGGTTCGTCGTGGTAGTCGACAGCGGCGTCGTAGCCGAGATCGTCGACGATGTGAGCGGCCTTGCGCGCCGAGCCGACGCTGCCGACGACGCGACCGGCGCCGAGCAGTCGAGCGATCTGCCCGGCCAGGCTCCCGGTCGCACCGGCGGCGCTGGACACGAAGACGGTATCGCCGGCGCGCAGGCCGGCGACCACGGTCAACCCGACATAGGCGACCAGACCGAAGCCCAGATATCCCGACGGCGAGGAATAGGCATCCGGATCCACCACGCGCACCGTCCGCGCATCGGCGAGGGCGTGTTCGCGCCAACCGAGCCGATGCAGGACCAGCGCGCCCTCGGGCACGGCCGGATCACCGGATTCGATCACCTCGCCGATCGCGTCGCCGGACAGCGCTTCACCGATCGCGAACGGCGGCAGCGGAATCCCGGGATAGGCGCCGATCTGCATGAGGCTGCCGGGGTCGATCGACATGAAGAGATTGCGGATCAACACCTGGCCGACCGCGGCGGCCGGCATCGGGTGGTCGACCGTTCGGAAATCGGTGAGTTCGGGAAACCCGCCGGGGCGAGCGGCCAGGTGGATCGAGCGGGTGGTCGCGGGAGTGGAGGTCATATCGCCGACCGTAGGGATTGACGTATACGTGAAGGTCAAGCCCGATCAGGACAGGTAGTCGTAGTTCAGGAATTCGACGAGGGACGGGTACTGGGCGAGGGCGGTGCGGGCGGCTTCCACTTCGGCGGCGCACAGCAAATCGTAGGGGGCGGTATCGGCGCCGTGGCCGCGCACGATCTCCGCGCGGGCGGTGATGGTGGCCAACGCCTCGATGGCGTCGCGGTGGTCGCCCAGGACGCCCTGCACCTTCTTCGCGCGGCGGGCCAGATCCTCGGCCGGGCCGTCGAGGATATCGGTGGCCGCTTCGGCGCTGTAGCGTAAACGCTTGGCAGCCTTGCGGATATCGTGCAGCGCCTCCACGCGGTCGGTCTCCTCGACGTCGCGTTCCGCGTCGACGTGTGCTTTCAGCCGGCGCAGGTCCGCGCGCACGGCCGCGGTGAACACGCGGTCGGCGTCGCGGCGGGCGCGCTTGCGGCGCAACGGCGGATCGGTGCGCAGGCCGACCACCCGCGCCCGCAGCAGCGCATAGCGCTCACCGTCGAGTTCGCGCAACACGGTGCGGTGGGCGTCGGTGTAGGCCGCGCGTTCCGCGCTCACCAGCCGTCGCCCGAGATGGCGTTGCACATCGGGGTATTCGTCCAGCAGCGCGGCGAACCGGTCGGCGCGCACCTCCGCGTCGCGGGCGATGCCGAGCAGACCCGCCAGCCAGCGCAATTCGGTACGGATCGCGTCTATCTCGTCGCGGTGGAACACTTTCCGATAGGACCGCAGCACCGATCGCAAGCGGCGGGTGGCGACGCGCATCTGATGGACCGAATCCGGTTCGTCGGCGCGGACCTTCGGCTCCGCGGCCAGCAGCCGGTCCACGTCCTCGCCGAGGGCGGCGACGACCGCGGGACCGGCTGCCCCGCTCATCGCCGATCCCGGAATTCGTCGGTGGCCTCGATCAGATGATGGGTGGTGCCGGGTTCGGCCGCGGCGTGTCCGGCATCGGCCACCAGATGCAGCCGCGAACCGGGCCAGGCCCGATGCAGATCCCAGGCGCTGACCGCCGGGCAGACGACATCGTGGCGGCCCTGCACGATCACCACCGGAATATGCGCGATCCGGTCGATATCGCGCAACAGCTGGCCCTCTTCGAGGAATCCGCCGTGCACGAAGTAGTGGTTCTCGATGCGGGCGAAGGCCAGTGCGAAGCGGGGTTCGGCGGATTCGGCGACCCGTTCCGGTTGCGGCAGCAGCGAACTCGTCGCGCCCTCCCAACTGGACCATGCCACGGCGGCGGCCGCCGCCACCTCGTCGTCGGGGGAGTGCAGCAGCCGGTGATAGGCCGCCACCAGATCCCCGTCGCGCTCGTCCGCAGGAATCGGCGCCAGGTACTTCTCCCACTCGTCGGGATAGACGAATCCGGCGGCGCCGTTGTAGTACCAGTCGATTTCCTTGCGCCGCAACAGGAAAACGCCCCGCAGCACCATCTCCGTGACACGCTCGGGGTGGGTCTGGGCGTAGGCCAGCGCCAGTGTCGAACCCCAGGACCCGCCGAAAACCTGCCACCGCTCGATACCCAGATGGGTGCGCAGCCGCTCGATATCGGCGACCAGATGCCAGGTGGTGTTGACCTCGAGGCTCGCCCCGTCGGCCACGTGCGGCGTCGAACGCCCGCAGCCGCGCTGATCGAACAGCACGATCCGGTAGGCGGCGGGATCGAAGAACTGCCGGTGCGTCGAATTGGTGCCGCCACCGGGGCCGCCGTGCAGGAACACCACCGGTTTGCCCTCGGGATTGCCCGACTCCTCCCAGTAGAGGTGCTGCCCGTCGCCGACGTCGAGCATGCCCTCTCGGTAGGGCTCCAGCGGCGGGTACAGGGTGCGCATCAGAAGGCGATTCCCGAGGCGAGATCGGGCAGTTCCAGCGCCTGCAGCGCCTGATTTCGAGTGTCCGAGCAGGTCTTGGTGGTGATGCGGTCCACCACGGCCTTGTCGCCGAGCACCGCGAGGTTGATGCCGCCGTTCTCGGCGGCCCACTGATGCACGGTGATGTTGAGCGCCACCTTCCCCAGCGTCGGGCCCTGCACCCGCCAATCCGACAGCTGCGGGGAGATGGCGTCGCACAGCTTCTGCGCGACCGGGTCGGGAACCTGCACGGGGCTGGTCTGTCCCGGTTTGGCGGTGACGCCGGCCGAACCGCTGGGACGCGCGGCCGTCGACGTCGCCGAGGCGCCGGATTTCTCGGGCCCGGCCGAACCCGTGCTTGCGCCACCACATCCGGCGACCAGCGCGACGGCCAGCGCCGCACCGACGGCGAGCGCTCCGCGAGTCATCCAACGGCTCTGCGACATCTGTTCCCTTTGTTCGATTCCGGAGTTGATCCGAAGTTCCTGCTGTGGTCCTACGAGTCTGCCACCTCGCCGCGGGTGGCCGGGTGGCTCAGGCGAAGTTCGCGCGCAGCCGGTCCAGCATCTCGGTGACGAAGGGCGCGAACCGTTCGGCCGGCCGGCCCGGCGCGGTGTCGATGGTCAGCCACGAATGCAGGGTGGTCAGGGGCGCGAGGCGTTCGGCCAGTTCGATCTCACGGTCGGTGACGGTGGCCAGTTCGCGCCAGGCGTCGAAGTAGGCCGCTCGCTGTGGGTCCCGGAACGTGCGCACCGACAGGAAGGGATGGGTGATCAGCGCGTCACCCCAGTCGAACACCGCGGCGGTGGTGCGGAAGACGTGGCCCGGATACAGGTCGTTGTGTTCCACGCTCAGCCGGTCGTACCGCGCGAGTTCGGCGGCGGCCGACTCGATCGCGGACTCCAGGCGAGGGGCGCGATCGGCGAAATGGCGATAGACATCGATCAGGCGCGCCGGAGGCAGGTACGGAGTTCCGGTGTCGCGCAACGACTCAGCGTGTGTGCACAGGGTGTGCTGCAGGGCGGCATAGGAGCGCAGCACCGATTCCCAGCCCGGCGGCCGCGGCGGTGGCGCGTCGGAACCGTCGAGGGCGAACTGCCGGTCGAGCGGCCCGGTTCGCATGGTCTCACCACCGTCGCGTGCCAGAAACCATCCGTTCTCACGGTGTACCGCAAGAGGTTTCGGCACCGCATCCGGCACGAGCCGATCCAGCGCCTCCAGCAGCGGGCCCTCGTGGGCGAACGCACGCGCACTCGCCTTCGCCCAGACGGCTCCGGCGTCGGTGTCGATGCGCGCGAGCAGCGTCCAATCCCGGCGCCGCATCTCCTGCGCGCCGGTCACGGTCCGTCCCAGGTTCCCGAGTTCCGCGGTGGCCCAGTCGATCAGCGGTTGCAGTGCTTGATCGGCCACCGATACAGGCGCGTTCACCGGGACAACCTAACGTGCTCACCGACCGTCGGTGCGACCGGCCGAAGCCGGTCTCGCGCAGCCGATCACAGTGTCAGGTACTCGCCCAGCTCCCACGGCGTGACCTGGGCCCGATAGGTGGCCCACTCGTGGCGCTTGTTGCGCAGGAAGAAGTCGAACACGTGCTCGCCCAGCGTTTCGGCGACCAGTTCCGACCGTTCCATCGCCCGCAGCGCCTCGTCCAGGGTCGAGGGCAGCTCGCGGAAGCCCATCGCGCGACGTTCGGCGGTGGTCAGCGACCACACGTCGTCCTCGGCCTCGGGCGGCAGCGTGTACCCCTTCTCGATCCCGCGCAGGCCCGCGGCCAGCAGCACCGCGAAGGCCAGATACGGATTGCAGGCCGAATCGGGGCTGCGGATCTCGACTCGTCGCGAGGACTGCTTGTTGGGCGTGTACATCGGAACGCGGACCAGCGCAGAACGATTCGACCGGCCCCAGGACGCGGCGGTCGGCGCCTCACCGCCGTGGATCAGGCGCTTGTAGGAGTTCACCCACTGGTTGGTGACGGCGCTGATCTCGTTGGCGTGTTCGAGAATGCCGGCGATGAACGCGCGGGCGGTCTCGGACAGGTTGTTCGGGTCGTCGGGATCGGCGAAGGCGTTGTGCTCACCCTCGAACAGGCTCATGTGGGTGTGCATGGCCGAACCCGGGTGATCGGAGAAGGGTTTGGGCATGAACGAGGCCCGCACGCCCTCGTCGATGGCGACCTCTTTGATGAGGTAACGGAAGGTCATCACGTTGTCGGCCATCGACAGCGCGTCGGCGTAGCGCAGGTCGATCTCCTGCTGGCCGGGCGCGCCCTCATGGTGGCTGAACTCCACCGAGATACCCATCGATTCGAGCGCGTCGATGGCGTGGCGGCGGAAGTTCGGCGCCTCGTCGTGCACGGCCTGGTCGAAGAAGCCGCCGTTGTCGGCGGGCACCGGGCGGCCGTCCTTGAGTGCCGAACGGATCAGGAAGAATTCGATCTCCGGATGCACGTAGCAGCTGAAGCCCAGGTCACCGGCCTTGTTCAGCTGCCGGCGCAGCACGTGGCGCGGATCGGCCCACGACGGCGATCCGTCGGGCATCGCGATATCGCAGAACATGCGCGCCGAATGCTGATGTCCCTTGCTGGTGGACCAGGGCAGCACCTGGAACGTCGACGGATCGGGCTTGGCGACCATATCGGCCTCCGAGACCCGGGCGAAGCCCTCGATCGCCGAGCCGTCGAATCCGATGCCCTCCTCGAAGGCGCCTTCCAGCTCCGCGGGGGCGATCGCCACCGACTTCAGATATCCCAGGACGTCGGTGAACCAGAGTCGCACGAAGCGGATGTCCCGCTCCTCGAGCGTCCGCAGCACGAATTCCTTCTGGCGATCCATACGCGCGAGCGTAGGCACCCGCGGTTAAATCCGTGTTACATCGTGCAACAACCGCCGGTCCGCATGTGTGGCGTCAGCCGCAGGTGAGCCCTTCCGGGGGTGTCTTCAGGTCCGTGAGGTAGGCGAACACGGCATCGTCGACGCACGGCACGCCGCCGGAGAGGAACGCGGTGTGGCGGGTTCCCTTGTTGGTGATCAGCGCCGCGCCCAGCTGGTGGGCCAGATCGACCCCGGCCTGATACGGCGTGGCCGGATCCGCGGTCGTGGAGATGACCACGGTCTTGGGCAGGCCCGGTGCGGAAATGTTGTGCGGGGAGCCGCTGTTGGGCACGGGCCAGAACGCGCACATCTCGAGCGGCGCCTGCCCGGTGGCGTGGCCGTCGTCGAGGAACGGGGCAACCTTGCGGTATTCGGCGTCCTGCTTATCGGTTTCGGTGCGATCCTTGATGGCCGGATCGTCGACGCAGTGGATGGCCAGGAACGCGTCCTGCGAATTGTCGTAGGTGCCGTCCTTGCTGCGGCCGTCGTAGAGATCGGCGAGCTGCAGCAGGATGTCGCCCTTGCCCTTGGCCAGCTGAGCCAGGCCCGCGCTCAGCACATTCCAGCTGTCCTCGGCGTAGAGCGTGTTCTGCACACCGGTGACGGCGTCGCTGTAGGTGAGGCCGCGGCCGTCGCGGGTCTCGGCCGGGTGGTTCCAGAGCGGGTTGACCAGATCGTGGAACCGGGCCACCGCCTGGGTCGCGTCCTGGCCGAGTGGACAGTCCGGTTTGCTCGTACAGTCGGCGGCGTAGGCGTCGAACGCCTTCTGGAATCCGGCGGCCTGCTGCACCGATTCCTTCTCCGGGTCGGCATCCGGATCGAGAGCGCCGTCGAGCACCATGGCCCGCACCTTGTCCGGGAACTTCTCGGCGTAGGTGTAGCCGAGCCGGGTGCCGTAGGAGTAGCCGACGTAGTTCAGCTTGTCGTCGCCGAGCACGCCCCGGATGATGTCCATGTCCTGCACGACCTCGCGGGTGCCGACGTGGGCGAGGAATTCGTTGCCGGTCTTCTCGGTGCAGTGCGCGGCGAAATCCTTGTTCTCCTGCTCGGCGGCCGCGATGCCGGCGGGGGTGTAGTCCTTGGGCGGTTCGGCGCGCTGCTGATCCCACTGCTGCCCGGTCAGGCATTCGATCAGCGGTGTGGACGCGCCGACGCCGCGCGGGTCGAAACCGATGCGGTCGAACCGCTGCGCCAGCGGGGTGTCCTGGCCCTGCGCGGCCATCCACAGGCCGGCCTGGCCGGGACCGCCCGGGTTGAACAGCAGCGATCCGATGCGCTGCCCGGTCGCCTTGATCCGGGAGACCGCGATCTGCGCGGTCGCGCCCTCGGGCTTGTCGTAATCGATCGGCACCGAGATGTGCGTGCATTCGGTGCCCTGCGGGAACCGGGTCGAGGAATCGCCGAATCCGTCACAGCTACCCCAGCTCGGAACCTGGGTGTAGTACTTCTGCAGCGCGGCCGGACTCGGCGCGGACGGCTGGGGGACGGGGTGATTCTTCGACGTCGACGAGCAGGCGGCGGCTACACACATCAGGGCTACCGCGGCTGCGACGCGACCGGATCGCGACAAGGACATGCGCGCCATCCTTCCATCTCCGGCTGTGTCCTCGGCGGTGTCCGCGGCGACCTCCGTGGTTGCGCGGGCTGCCTCCTCTCGCCAGGTCGCTCCCACCGCTGTGACAAATCCCATCCCGGGCACGCCTTAAAAGCGGCCGTGCCGCGGTGGCAGACTGGACGGGTCATAGCAACCCGGGGACCCGTTCGGGCCTCGAGGACAGACGAAAGGGACGATGATGTCCGCTGCTCAGGACAATCCTGCTTCCGAAACCACCGCTTACGGCGCCGCACCGACAACTTCCCGGCGGAAGACGCGAGTACAGCACCTGCAGCAATGGAAGTCCGCGGGCGAGAAGTGGGCGATGCTCACCGCCTACGACTACTCCACCGCGAAACTGTTCGAAGAGGCCGGCATCCCCGTGCTGCTGGTCGGCGATTCGGCGGCCAACGTGGTCTACGGCTACGACACCACCGTGCCGATCACGATCGAGGAACTGCTGCCACTGGTCCGTGGCGTGGTCCGCGGCGCGCCGCACGCCCTGGTGGTGGCCGACCTGCCGTTCGGCAGCTACGAGGGCTCTCCGGAACAGGCGCTGGCCAGTGCCACCCGCTTCATGAAGGAGGGGGGTGCGCACGCGGTGAAACTCGAAGGCGGAGAACGCGTTTCCGAGCACATCGCCCGGCTCACCGCCTCCGGCATCCCGGTGGTGGCGCATATCGGCTTCACCCCACAGAGCGTGAACACCCTCGGCGGTTACCGCGTGCAGGGCCGCGGCGACGGGGCCGAACAGCTGATCGCCGACGCCATCGCGGTGCAGGAGGCCGGCGCCGTGGCCGTGGTGATGGAGATGGTGCCCGCCGAGCTGGCCGGGCAGGTCACCAACAAGCTGACCATCCCGACCGTCGGCATCGGCGCCGGCAGCGACTGCGACGCCCAGGTCCTGGTCTGGCAGGACATGGCCGGCTATACCAGCGGTAAGACGGCCAAGTTCGTCAAGCGCTTCGGTCGCGTGGGCGACGAATTGCGCAGCGCTGCCGCGGAATACGCGCGCGAGGTGGCGCAGGGGACCTACCCGGGGCCGGAACACAGCTTCTGAGGAATGGGCCGACCGCGGGCTGCGTGCGCGCGGCCCGCGGTCGATTTCACCGCACCGCTGACGCCGATGCCGCGTCTCGCACCGGCGCCGGCGGCCCGGGGCGTTCGGCGTGATGATCGGAGCGAGGCCGGGATCGCGACGCATACAGCTCGCCCACGGTCCCGGTGACCCGCGGGCGGGACTGCGCTCCTACGGCTTCGCCGAGGGGAATCGACTCGGCCATGAAGGCCGGCCGAGCACTCCCGCCACGGCCTGCGAGCAGGCAACTTCCGCATGCTCGGCCGTAACGGTAATTTGAGAGAATGGTCCGGCCACCGACTGCACGTCCCGCAGTGCCCGGTGCCGGTCGGCTGGGATTGCTGGAGCCGACGGCAGCCGCGTCGTTACGAGAGCTCGCCTGGGACAATGTCGACAGCGTCTCGTTGCTGTGGGCGTTGTCGCGGTCGCCGGATGCCGATCTGGCGCTGCTGACCCTGATCCGCCTGCGCGAGGCGCTCGGGTCCGATTGGGCCGCACTGGATTCCGCGGTGCGCACCGATCTGTCGTTGCGTGGCAGGCTGTTCGCGTTGATCGGCTCGTCGAGCGCGTTCGCCGATCATCTGGTCGCGGATCCGGCGAGCTGGCAGCTGCTGCGGCGGGAACTGCCCAGCACACGAGAGATCCTCGACGATCTGCTCGACGCGGTCGGCGCCACACCCGAGACGGGGCCGAACGCCGCCCCGATGCTCTATCGGGCCGCCCACGCCGGACCCGATGCGATCGCCTTGCTGCGCAAGCGATATCGCGATCAGCTGATGGTGCTGGCCGCCCACGATCTGGCCGCCACCGTCGAGAACGAGCCGGTGCTGCCGTATCAGCAGGTCGGCAATCATCTCACCGATCTCGCCGACGCCGCGCTCACCGCCGCGCTGTCGGTGGCCGTGACGCGGATCTGCCCCGACGAGCCGGTTCCGGTCCGGCTGGCGGTGGTCGCGATGGGCAAATGCGGTGCGCGCGAACTGAATTACGTCTCCGATGTGGATGTGGTGTTCGTCGCCGAACCCGCCGACACCACCGCGACCCGGCTGGCGGCGGAGATGATGGGAATCGCGAGCAGCGCGTTCTTCGACGTCGATGCCGCGTTGCGCCCGGAAGGCAAGGCCGGAGCGCTGGTGCGCACCCTGGATTCGCACATCACCTACTACAAGCGCTGGGCGCGCACCTGGGAATTCCAGGCGCTGCTGAAGAATCGCCCCGCCACCGGCGATCTGGAGCTCGGCAGACAGTACGGCGAGGCGCTGATGCCGATGGTGTGGAGCGCCTCGGAACGACCGGATTTCGTCTCCGACGTGCAGGCGATGCGCCGCCGGGTCGAGAGCCTGGTGCCCGAGGACCTGCGCGAGCGCGAACTGAAGCTCGGCCACGGCAGCCTGCGCGACGTCGAGTTCGCGGTGCAGCTGCTGCAGTTGGTGCACGGTAAGGCCGATGAATCGCTGCACGTGCCGGGCACGGTCGAGGCGCTGACCGCGCTGGCCGCGCGCGGCTACGTGGGCCGCGACGATGCCGCCAACCTCACCGCCTCCTACGAATTCCTGCGCCTGCTCGAGCACCGCCTGCAACTGCAGCGGCTCAAGCGCACCCACACCCTGCCCGCACCCGACGACGAGGAGGGGATGCGCTGGCTCGCCCGCGCCGCGCATATGCGTCCCGACGGCCGCCAGGACGCGGTCGGGGTGCTGCGCAGCGAGATCAAGCGCAACACACTGCGGGTGCGCCGGCTGCACGCGAAGCTGTTCTACCGCCCGCTGCTGGAATCGGTGGCCCGGCTCGACGCGGCCGCGTTGCGGCTGAGCCCGCAGGCCGCGGTCCGTCAGCTCGCCGCGCTCGGCTACGCCGCCCCGGAAAACGCCCTCGGCCACCTCAAGGCACTCACCGGCGAGGTCGGACGCAAGGGGCGCATCCAGGCGCTGCTCTTGCCGACCCTGCTCGAATGGCTCGGTGACACACCGAATCCCGATGCCGGGCTGCTGGCCTACCGGCGGGTGTCGGAGGGCCTCGACGATCAGATCTGGTTCCTGCGCGAACTGCGCGACGAGGGCGCGATCGCGCAGCGGCTGATGATCGTGCTCGGCTCCTCGGCCTATCTGCCGGATCTGCTGATCAACGCGCCCGAGACCATCCGGATGTTCGCCGACGGACCCGACGGGCCGCTGCTGCTGAGCCCGAAGGCTGAGGACGTGCGTTCCAGCATCCTGGCCGGTGCCGCCCGCTACGACGAGCCCCGGCGTGCCGTCGCCACCGCCCGCTCGCTGCGACGCCACGAGCTGGCCCGCATCGCCTCCGCCGATGTGCTCGGCATGCTGGAGGTGCCGCGGGTGTGCCGGGCGCTGTCGTCGGTGTGGGTCGCGGTGCTCGAGGCGTCACTGCAGGCCGTGATCCGGGCCTGGGAGGCCGAACACGAGGCACCCGCGCCCGCGGATTTCGCGGTGATCGGCATGGGCCGGCTCGGCGGAATGGAACTGGGCTACGGATCCGACGCCGACGTGCTGTTCGTCTGCGATCCGCGTCCCGGCGCGGACGAGACGGTCGCGGTGAAGTGGGCGATCGGTGTGGCCGAGCAGGTGCAGCGGCTGCTCGGCGCGCCCAGTACCGATCCGCCCCTGCAGGTGGACGCCGGGCTGCGGCCGGAGGGACGCAACGGTGCCCTGGTCCGCACCCTGGCCGCGTATCGCGCCTACTACCAGCAGTGGGCGCAGCCGTGGGAGGTGCAGGCGCTGCTGCGCGCGCATCAGGTCGCCGGTAACGAGGAGCTGGGTCTGCGGTTCCTGCATTCCATCGATCCGGTCCGCTATCCCAAGGGCGGGGTCTCCGAGGAGGCCGTGCGCGAGATCCGGCGGATCAAGGCGCGGGTGGACTCCGAGCGCCTGCCGCGCGGCGCGAATCCGGCGACCCATACCAAACTCGGCCGCGGTGGTCTCGCCGATATCGAGTGGACCGTGCAGCTGCTGCAACTGCAGCACGCGCACGAGGTGCCCGATCTGCACAACACCTCCACTCTCGAATGTCTCGCGGTGATCGAGCGCGAGAAACTGCTCGACGCCCTCGATGTGGAGCTGCTGCGCGACGCCTGGCTCACCGCGACCAAGGCCCGAAACGCCCTGGTGCTGGTGCGCGGCAAACCCGCCGACCAGCTGCCCGGGCCGGGGCCGTTGCTCTCGGCCGTGGCCCGGGTCGCGGGCTGGCCGACCGACGACGGCAGCGAATTCCTCGACCACTACATGCGCGTCACGCGGCGGGCGAAGACGGTCGTCGAGCGCGTCTTCGGCGGGTGAGCGGGGCGTAGATCCGTCGCGGCCGGGTACGCGATGGCTGACACCGATGCGTGATCGCGGCGGTAGCGGTGGTCGCGGGGCTCGTCCGGGGCGATAGGCGGCGTTTTCGCGGACCGGCGATGAATTCTCGCGATACGGGCGGGTCTGCGCCGAAAAAGTGTTGCGGGGAACAGACCGGGCGCGATATCGGTTGGTACGGAGTGTGCTGTGCCGTCGTGACCATGCGAGGGGTCCCGCAGAGCCGGAACGAGCGTTCCGCATACTGTATCCGTACGCGACCATTCGGAAGGACCGCCATGGTGAGGATGTTCGTGGACGTGCACTACGCCCACCCGCTCGACGACACACGTGATGCGCCGTGTGATCGGAGACCGTGATGGCTGAACTCAATTCGGCCGTCACCGGTTACCGCACCTATCGGCACGCCGCCCTGAATCCGACCCGCGCCGTGCGGGTTCCGTTGATCGTGGTGCTGCTGCTGGTCGGGGTGGTGCTGCTCTACGCGGCCGACCGCGCCTCCCGCGAAGGGGTCAATCGCGGCTGGTTCGTGGCGGTGTCGCTGTCGGGCCTGTTCGTGGCGCGCGGTCTGCATCTGCGGCGGCCGATCACCCTGCCGCACTTCACCGTCGCGGTGATCGTGCTCGGGGTCTCCAACATCGCCTACCGCAGCGACCACGGCACGGTCGGCTTCGTCTGCCTCGCTTCGACCGGCCTGATCCTGATGCTGCCGCAGAGTTCGCGTCCGCAACCGGATCAGCGGCATCGCATCGCCGCACTGGTCGACCGCACGGTCGAGGATCCGCTGGCCCCGTTCGCCCTGCACTCGGCGAAATCCTATTTCTTCAGTGCGGATTCGAACGCCGCGATCGGATATCGCGCGCGCTTCGGCATCGCGGTCGTCGCGGGCGACCCGGTCGGCAACTGCGCCGAATTCGGCCGGCTGATCGCCGAGTTCTCCGAATTCGCCTCCGCCCGCGGCTGGCGGATCGCGGTGCTGGGCGCCAGCCCCGCGGTCACCGAACTGTGGCGCACCCGCGCGGCCGATCATCATGGCCTGCACGCCATTCCGATCGGTCGCGACGTGGTGGTCGAGGTCGACTCGTTCGATATGGTCGGCCGCAAATTCCGCAACCTGCGCCAGGCGGTGAGCCGCACCCGCAACTTCGGCGTCAAGACCGAGGTGATCCCTGAACGCGAACTCGACCGGGAGATGCGCGAGACGCTGCTGGGCATCGTCGACGAGTGGGGAAGCGGTCATCAGACCCGCGGCTTCTCGATGATCCTGGATCATCTGCTCGACGGCCGGAATCCGGGCATGCTGGTGGTGATCGCCCGCGACGGTGAGGGCCGGGTCGCCGGATTCCAGCGCTACGGGTCCTCCAATCACGGCAGCGAACTGAGCCTCGACGTGCCGTGGCGGCGCAAGGACGCGCCGAACGGCTTGGACGAGCGGATGATCGTCGACCTCGTCGACTACGGCCGCGACAACGACGTGCACCGCATCTCGCTGGCGTTCGCGGCGTTCCCCGAACTGTTCGCCGACAAGGAACGGTCGCGCTCCAAACAGGCCATCTATGTGCTGGCCCGCACGCTGGACCCGTTGATCCGGCTGGAATCGCTGTATCGGTTCCTGCGCAAGTTCAACTCCTTCGGCAATCAGCGCTTCGTCCTCATTCGCTGGCGTGAGATCGTCTTCACCGCGCTCGCGCTGCTGACCCTGGAATTCGTTCCGCACCGCAAACAGGGCTGAGCTGCGATCACGCCAGATTGCCCTCGTAGCACAGGCCGGTTCCGCGCCAGGTCGGTTGCGGCGCAACGGTTCCGCGATCGAAGCGCCAGGCGCTGACCGGTTCGGTGGCCTTCCAGAACAATCGGCCGTCGTGGCCACGCACCACCTGATACACGTCGTCGGTGCCCTCGACCAGTTGATTGCCGACGCAGTAGTCGTTGTAGGCGGTGCCGGGTTGGCGTGCGCCCAGGCTGAAGTGGGCGGCGGGGTCGCCGGCCGAACCGGGGTTGGCGACGGTATCGCGCCGGTCCGACGTCGCGCCGGCCGACCACATCGGAGTGCCGCGGCCGTCGGCGCCGCAGGTGTAGCCGCGTCCGCCCGCGATGACGGTGGCACCGGCGGGGTGGGTGGTTCCGGCCCACAGGCAGCCGGTGGCGGGTCGGGCGGCCGATCGCCTGGATTCGGCTTCGGCGGGCGCCGCGGTGAAGCCGAGGCCCGCGGCGGTGAGCGCCGCCAGGGCGGGAAGGGTGAACGATGCGCGGGGGTGTCGGGGCATGGTCTCGGCCTCTCTGCTCGCCGTCGAGCATCTACTATCTACGTAGGTAAATAGTAGTTGAACGAACGGTGTGCGCGCCATGTCGTGGGCGTCACCGTGCGACGTCCGTGCCGATATCGAGATATACGTTGCGCATTCGCGTAGGCGCCCGATTACGATGTGAGCGCTCGGGAGACGGGGGGACCGCTGTGCGGAATCCGGATCGTCGTCGGTCCGGGCGTCGACAGTGGTATTCGGGGAGGGCACGACATGAAGTACGACAGGCGGCTGCGGCTGGCCGCGACGGCCGGGCTGCTGGCGCTGGGTGCGGTATTGGCCGGATGCGGCACCGATGCGAAAACGACTGTGGCACATGATGTTGCCGCGACGAACGAGAATCCCTGGGCACTGAGCGGCGCCGCGCCCAACGCCTCCGGGCCGAGCGGTCCGCGACCGGGTGTGCCCGACGCGCCGCTGCACGCCGACAACGGCGACGGCGGCGAGATGGACCGCCTGGCGCTCAACACGCTGGCGGATCTGCAGGACTATTGGGGCGCCGAATACGGCAAGAACTTCCCGGGCACCTTCAAGCCGGTCGACCACTTCATTTCCTGGGATGCCAACGCGCCCAAGGAACAATCGGTCACCTTCTGCCGCTCCAGCACCTACCACGTGGTGAACGCGGCCTACTGCAAGGTCGACAAGACCGTCGGCTGGGATCGCGGCAAACTGCTGCCGCTGATCTCGGACAAGTACGGGAAGATGGCGGTGGTGATGGTGCTCGCGCACGAGTACGGTCACTCGCTGCAGGATCAGGCCCGGCTCAACGGATTCTTGACGCCCGGAATCGTGCTCGAACAGCAGGCCGACTGTTTCGCGGGAGTGTTCCTGCGGCATGTGGCCGAGGGCGGTTCGGCGCATTTCACGCTGAACACGACCGACGGGCTCAACGGAGTCCTGGGTGCGGCGGTCGCCGTGCGCGACCGCGACCCCGACAATCCGAAGAATGTGCACGGGTCGGCGTTCGAGCGCGTGACGGCGGTGCAGATCGGCTGGTCCGACGGTGCGGCCGGATGTAAGGGCATCACCAAGAAGGAGATTCAGGAGCGCCGCGGCGGTCTCCCGACGACCTTCGAACCGGGCGACGAGGAGAACCAGATGGGTCTCGACGTCGACGGTCTCAATGCCGTCGCCGCCGCGCTCGGGCGCATCTACCCGCTCCAGCACCCGCCGGCCTTCGACTACTCCGGCATCGTGAAACTCTGCCTGAAAAACCAGGCGGTGGAACCGGTTTCGTACTGTCCGTGGATGAACCGGATCGGAACCGATGTGCCGGAGCTGGCCAAACGCGCCGGGGCGCAACCCGGTGACGACGAACCGCTGTCGGCGGTCGTGGACGGCAACTACAACGCCTACGTGGTGTTCATTTCCCGCTATGCGCTCGCGGTGGAGAACGAGCGGCATCTGTCGCTGTCGGGGCCGGAGACCGCCGGTCTGCGGACGGCATGTCTGTCCGGGGTGATCACCACCAAGCTCAGCGATCCGGCCAGTGATCCCCGCTTGACCGCCGGTGATCTGGACGCGGCGGTATCCGGCCTGCTCGCCGACGGACTGGCCGCCAGTGATACCGACGGCAAGGTCGTGCCCAGTGGTTATCAGCGACTCGACGCCTACCGCACCGGAGTGCTCGACGGCGAGGCCGCCTGTCTGAACAACTACAAGTGACGCCGATGGGCGACCGACAACCGGTCGCCCATCCTCGTCAGTTCTCTCGGACCGCGCCGGTGGGGAGGGTGCGCAGGGAGCTGAGCGTGGTCGCGACCGCGCGGGCGGCCTCGGCGCCCTTGGTGTGGAAGTGCTTGGTGAAGTAGTCCACGTGCTCGCTGTGCTCGTGGAAGTGGTGCGGGGTCAGCACCACGGAGAACACCGGGACGTCCGTCTCGAGCTGCACCCGCATGAGCCCGTCGACCACGGCCGAGGCGACGAAATCGTGCCGGTAGATGCCGCCGTCGACGACCAGCGCCGCGGCCACCACCGCCGCGTACCGGCCGGTGCGGGCCAGTCGCTGCGCGTGCAGCGGGATCTCGAACGCGCCGGGCACGTCGAACACCTCGACGGCATCCGCCGAATACCCCAGATCGCCGTACTCGGCCAGGAAACCCTCGTGGGCCTGGGTGACGATGGACTGGTGCCAGTTGGCCCGGATGAATGCGATGCGTCCCTGGTCGGTATTGCTCATCCTCGGATGTTACTGCGCTCCGGTGTGCTCCTCCAACCAGTGCACCAGGTCGCCGAGCACCTTCTCACGCTCGGGTTCGTTGAATATCTCGTGATAGAGGCCCGGATAACGCAGCACCGTGAGATCGGTCGCGGTGGCTCCGGCCTCGATCCGATCGGCGCCCACCGGGGCGGCCAGGGCATCGGCGCCGCCGTGCAGCACCAGCGTCGGCACCCGCAGCGCGTCGAGGTGGCCGAGGACGAAGTCCGCGCCGCGCAGAATTTCGGTCGCCGTGCGGGCCGGCAGTTTGCCGCGGTAGACCAGCGGATCCTGATCGTAGGCGCGCACCACCTCCGGATCGCGGCTGATCTGCGCCGAATCCAGTTGCAGCACACCGAAATTCGGTGCCCAGCGGCTCAGGGCCGGGGCGAGCAGCCGCTGCACCGGGTTACCGGCCTCGATCACCACCGGCGGCGCCGACACGGCGATCCCCGCGACGTCCAGCGGCGCCCGGGTGGCCAGATACAGCGTGATCAGGCTGCCCATGCTGTGGGCGAGGACGAACCGGGGCAGGTCCGGATGCTTCGCGCTCGCGATATCGAGCATGGTGTTCACATTGTCGGCGGCCGCGTCGATCGATTCGATGTTCGACCGCCCGCCGCCGGAGCGGCCGTGCCCGATGTGGTCGAAGGCGTAGACCGCGAAACCGCTGTCGGCCAATCGTTTTCCCACGTGGTCGTAGCGCCCGGAATGTTCGGCGACGCCGTGCACCAGCACCACGACGGCCCGCGCCCGGTCGGGCAACCAGGCCCGCCAGAAGACCTGTCCGCCGCGGGCGTCGAATTCGCCGGTATCGCCTGTTGTCATCGCTGCCTCCGTCTGCGCCGTCGCTGCGCCGCCATTGTCGCGCACGGCGGGCCGCGGCGTCGCGCATCGGCCCGCCGCGCCGTGATCGGCGGTCAGCCCAGGTCGTAGTCGAACCAGATCCGGTGGGTGCCGTCGGCGTCGACCGCCAGTCCGCCGGTCCCGGTGATCTCGCTCAGCTCACCGGTGCCGCTGCTGGGCACGATGGTGAAGAATTCCGCGCTGCGGTCCGCACCCGCGGTGGTCGCCGAATGGGCGAAGTTGAACGTACCGGCCAAACCGTTGAGCGAACCTTCGAACGACTCCATCGCCACATAGGTGCCCCGGCCCGACAGCTGGTCGAACGCGGCGGTGAACAACGTCGCCGAGCGTCCGACCGCCTCACCCTCGAAATGCTTTTCCAGCCGGGCGATTCCGACCGGCGTCGCGGTGGGGATGTCCGGATCGGGAAGGACGTCCGTGGCGACGAAGGATTTGACGGTGAACGTTGCTGTAGCTCGCACCCGCTGAGCGTAGCCGCGAACACCGACATTCCCGGCATCAGCTTCCGGGGCTGGTGTAGTGCGCGAGGACGCGGCGGTTGAATTCGATCAACCGCGCGTAATTGGCCCGGGAGAGCCGTTCGTCGGTGCCGTGGATGCGCTCCAGATCCGCCGCGTCGACCACGATCGGCGCGAAGTTGCATCGGGTGGTGGCCAGCCCGTCGTAGTGGCGGGAGTCGGTGGCGCCGGGCACGATGCCCGTGGTGACCACCGCGTCGGGCACCACGGCGCGGGTGATGTCGGCGATCACGTCGAAGGCCGGTCCGGGGCCGGTGATCCGCGAGGGTTCGGACGCCGTGCCGAGCACCTCGATCACGACGCGCGGGTCGGCGACCACGCGGCGGCAGTGGTCGAGCACGCCGGACACCGAATCACCAGGCAGGATACGGAAATTCACCAGCGCCTCGGCGCGCTGCGGCAGTACGTTCGCCTTCACCCCGCCGCGGATCACGGTCGGTGCGGTGGTAGTGCGGACCAGGGCTTCGGTCTGCGGCCGCGCCGCCATCATGCGGGTGATCACCCCGCCCGCGATCGGTGCGAGCCGCAGGGCGGACCGGCGTGGTTCGGCCATGGCGGGCCGCATCCGGGCCAGCATGTCGGCGATCACCGGCGTCATGCGCAGCGGCATCGGATGGTCCTGGATGCGCGCGACCGCCCGCGCGATCCGGCCCACGGCGGTTTCGCGGCCGGGCATCGAGGAATGACCGCCGGTGTCGGTCGTGCTCAGTTGTACGGTGGCCCAGCCTTTTTCGCCGAGCATGATGGAGGCGACGGGTGCGGTGGCGCCGTCGGCGACGCCCTGGGTGATCACCCCGCCCTCGTCGAGCAGCAGGTCGGCGCGCACCTCGAGTTCGCGCAGCCGGGCCGCCATCCGGGTGGCGCCGGCGCGGCCGAAGATCTCCTCGTCGTGACCGAAGGCGAAATAGACGGTGCGGCGCGGCCGGCGGCCCTCGGCGAGCAGCGATTCGGCCGCCTCCAGGATGGCCAGCACCCGGCTCTTGTCGTCGATCGCGCCACGGCCCCAGATGAATTCGTCGTCGACCACACCGGCGAACGGGGGATGGGTCCAGCGTTGCTCGTCGTCGACCGGAACCACATCCTGATGCGCGAGCAGCACGGCCGCCGTTCCGGGCTCGGTGCCCGGCCAGCGATACAACCGGCTGTGGCCGAATCGCTCCAGTTCCAGGTGTGTGTGCACCAGGGGGAATTCGGTATCGAGAAGGCTTGCGAGCCGGTCGAATTCGACCTCGTCGGCATCGGCGTCGTCGCGCGAGACGGTGACGCAGCGCAGGGCGGCCGCGAGCCGCTGCGCGGTCGCGTCGTCGACGGTGGTCGCGGTCGTGCCGGTCGCTGTCATCGATCTCCTCGTCGTTGCGGGAAGTCCACGGTCACACCGGAATCGCGCAGGATCTCCGGCGCGATCGTGGTGACCCGGCGGGCACGCCATTTGCCCAGTGCCTCACTGCTGCCGCCGGTCAGATCGAAGTTCCGGGTGCCGGTCAGCAACGGCAGCTCGACGGTGCCGGAACGCACGCTCACCCGCGCATTCGCCGGGGGGTGCGCCCACACGGTGTCGACCACGTCGGTGATCCGCACGCCGATCCGGTGTCCGGCCGGCACGGTCCAGTCCTGGGCCAGCAGCCGGATGGTCGCGGACTCGGCGACCGGCGCGATGCCGCGGGTGATCACGGTGCTGAAGCCGTCGGGTGCCACATCGTAGAGTTCCGCGGCGACCGTGGCGTTCGCCGGACCGCTCAATGCCAGGGTGGCGGTCGGGATTCCGGACAGCTGCTGATCGGCCGGCAGCGGCTGCGACAACGACCAGTACTCGCGGTCCGGCCCGGGGAGCAGTCCGCGATCGGTGTACTCGCCGGGGCGGACCGGCATCGCCACCCGTGCGGAATCGGCGGGCGGCCATGCCTTTTCGCCGCGCCAGCGGCCGTCGAAGCTGCCGACCGTCACCCGCGGGCCGGGCACCGTGACATCGCGCCGGGCCACATACTTGTCGAAGAAGGCCAGCAGCTCACCGTCGAATTGCGGTGTGCCGCAGCCCTCGTGGCAGTTCTGGTGCCCCCACTGGCCGAACCAGCCCTTGTCCTCGGGCAGATCGTGGTTCTTCCAGACGTCGAAGACCCGGTAGGGGCGGGTGTTGTAGTCGAGGAAACCCTGGCCCAGGAACAGCGGAATCCTGCTGCCCCGCACGCGATCGGTCAGATCGCGGTCGCGCCAGAACTGCGTGCCGCCGTCGTGGTCGGTGATACCGGCCAGATACGGCTGCGCGCATTCGATCGGCAACCGCGCGGCGTTGGCCTTGTACTCCGGGGAGTCGGAGGGATGGGCGGGGGTGGAGGAGATCAGCAGATGTTCGAATCCGGCCATATCGCCGGGGCGAATGCCGTCCTCGGTCACCGGTTTTCCGGAGAACTTCCACGAGATGCCCTGCATGTACAGATAGCTGTAGGGATCGACATCGGGTTCGAACGCGGCCACCGCCGCCAGCCCCTTCGGGTTGGTGGCCAGGCCCATGATGCCGGTCCACGCCTCGTAGGAGGTGCCGGTCAGACCGACCCGGCCGGTCGACCACGGTTGTGCCGCAGCCCATTCCACGGCGGTCCGCACATCGCTCTGCTCGCCGGGACCGCCGAAGTCGGGGCAGCCGCTGGACCCGCCGAACCCGCGCAGATCCACGATCACATAGGTGTAGCCGGCGTCGAGGAACAGTTCCGGATACAGATCGCGCAGCGACGGCCCGCCCTCCGGATAGACCTCGGTGAGAAACGCCAGGTGATTGCGGTAGGGGCTCACCGTCATGACGACCGGGGTGCGCACGTCGTCGGCCATGCCCGCGGGCCGCAGGATATCCGCGTGCAACCGCACGCCGTCGGGGGTGGTCAGGAACTCCTGGCGCCACTGATACGCCGGCGCCGGTGCGGCGGTCGCGGTGACCGGCGCGGCCGCGGCGATCAGGAGGACCAGCCCGCACAGCACACGCGTGAGCACGCGCCGGGCGCGTGGCGATGAATTCTCGAGCACCATAGGACTATCGAGTCTGCACCGCCACCCGTCCAGACCTCAGAACCGGGGTCGGGAAACCGGCCGGTCACCCGGCCACGGCGCCTCGATCACATCGGGCGCAGATCGAGCACCTTGCGCAGCCGGGCGCGGTCGCGCTCGAGTTTGCGCGCCTCGTAGGCGATGGGGAAGTAGCGGATCCGTTCCGGCAGCAGCGGAACCAGCCGCGCCAGTACCCAGCCCAGGATGCGCAGGTTGCGCTCGTCACGCGCGGTCCAGGTCAGTCCGAGTTTGCGGCGCGCCGGTTCGGGCGTGGTGCCGACGGTGCAGAAGTACTGCATGCGGCCCAGCGGGGAGGCGGCCAGCTTCCACAGCGGCACCAGCGGTTTGGGCAGCGACGTGGGCGGGGCCACGTGGCGGATCGTCTTCAGGTAGTCGCGCGCGGTGTCGGTGGCGACCAGGTGGTTCTCCACGGTGTCGGCGAAGAAGACCTCGAACTCGGCGTAGGTCGGCGGAATCTCCTTGGGCGCCACCGAGAACATGCGCAGCAGCTGCAGCACCTCCTGGTAGTACTGCTCCTTCTCCGCGTACGTGAGCGGGGTGCGGCTGAAGTACTTCGAACCCTCGTTGAAGGCGTAGGTGCCGGTGTGCAGCACCCAGGCCCACGGGCCGGAGGCGAGCGCGGAGTGGCGTTTGCCCTGGGCGTCGACGGTGTTGAGCGAGGCGTGCATATGCCGCAGGCGATCGGCCTCGGCGACGGCCTCGTGACCGCCGTAGGTCCAGGTCATCACGGCCGCGAGACTGCGCATCGCGCGGCCCATCGGATCGGTGCGGAAGGTGGAGTGTTCATCGACGACCGCGGAGATCGTCGGTTCCATGGTCTGCAGCAGGAACGCCGATCCGGCGGTGAGGGAGAAGGTGATCAGTCCGACCTCGTCCCACATGCGGGTTCCGGGCTCGATCGGCTTCCGGGGGCCGAGTTCGTGTTCGGTGCGCTCGGCGCGGGCGACGGAGGCGGTCATCCGTGATCTCCTTTGACCACTCGACATGATGAGAGGATTGCAGGCGAATCATCTCACTCTCTTTCGATCTTGGCAACCGGTCGCCTTCCGCCGACTTGCCGAGGCAACCAGAAGTGAACACAACCTGAAATCTCGGTGAACTGATGGGAGAATGGGATCCTCGCCGCACGACAGTTCAGGGAGGAGGGATCCAGCCATGATCCACACTCACGCCCACCCCTCGTTTTTGGGGACCTTGCGTACCTACGCCCGCCGGGCGCTGGCCCGCCATACCCTGACCGCCGAGGAACGCCGCAATCTCGCTGCCGCCCAAGCGCATCCGGCCGTCTACAGCGCGTCCCTGGGCAGCCACCCGCATCTGTGACGAGCCCGGAACGCACCGAAGCCCCAGCCGAATCCGGCTGGGGCTTCGTGAATTCAGCTGTGCCGTAACGACTTACACGTCGTAGTACAGCTCGAACTCGTAGGGGTGCGGACGCAGGTTCACCGGCGCGATCTCGTTGTCACGCTTGAGCTGGATCCAGGTCTCGATGAGGTCGTCGGTGAAGACGTTGCCCTCGGTGAGGTACTCGTGGTCCTGCTCGAGGCGGTCGATGACCGAGGCCAGCGAGGTGGGGGCCTGCGGGATGTTCTTGGCCTCCTCCGGCGGGAGCTCGTAGAGGTCCTTGTCGACCGGGGCCTTGGGCTCGATCTTCTTCTTGATGCCGTCCAGGCCGGCCATCATCATGGCGGCGAAGGCCAGGTACGGGTTACCCGAGGAGTCCGGCGCGCGGAACTCGATGCGCTTGGCCTTCGGGTTGTTGCCGGTGACCGGGATGCGAACCGCGGCGGAGCGGTTGCGCTGCGAGTACACCAGGTTGATCGGGGCCTCGTAGCCCGGTACCAGACGGTGGTAGGAGTTCACGGTCGGGTTGGTGAACGCCAGCAGCGACGGCGCGTGGTGCAGGATGCCGCCGATGTAGTGGCGGGCCAGGTCGGACAGGCCACCGTAGCCTGCCTCGTCGTGGAACAGCGGCTTGCCGTCCTTCCACAGCGACTGGTGCACGTGCATGCCCGAGCCGTTGTCACCGAACAGCGGCTTCGGCATGAAGGTGACCGACTTGCCTTCCTGCCACGCGGTGTTCTTCACGATGTACTTGAACAGCTGCAGGTCGTCCGCGGCCGACAGCAGGGTGCCGAACTTGTAGTTGATCTCGGCCTGACCGGCGGTGCCGACCTCGTGGTGGCCGCGCTCGAGCTCGAAGCCCGCGTTCTGCAGGTTGGTCGAGATCTTGTCGCGCAGGTCCACGTAGTGGTCGTAGGGCGCGACGGGGAAGTAGCCGCCCTTGTTGCGGACCTTGTAGCCCAGGTTGCGGGAACCGTCGGGGTTGAACTCCTTGCCGGTGTTCCACGAACCCGAGACGGACTCGATCTCGTAGAACGAGCCGTTCATGCCCGATCCGTAGCGCACGCCGTCGAAGATGTAGAACTCGGCCTCGGCACCGAAGAACGCGGTGTCGGCGATGCCGGTCGAACGCAGGTACTCCTCCGCCTTGCGCGCGATGTTGCGCGGGTCGCGGGAGTAGGCCTCACGGGTGAACGGGTCGTGCACGAAGAAGTTCAGGTTCAGCGTCTTCGCGGCACGGAACGGGTCGATCCGGGCGGTGGAGAAGTCGGGCAGCAGCAGCATGTCCGACTCGTCGATCGACTGGAAACCGCGCACCGAGGAGCCGTCGAACGCCAGGCCCTCTTCGGCCAGGTCGGAAGTGAACGACTTCGCCGGGATGGAGAAGTGCTGCTGAACGCCAGGAAGGTCCGAGAAGCGTACGTCGACGTATTCGACGTCCTCCTCCTTGATGTACTTGATGACCTCGTCGGCCGTGCTGAACGCCACTTAGTACTCCTTACGGATCGGTTCCCAGCCTGTGCCGATTGCTGGGTTTCAGCGCTGAACGGTATGGATGCGGTGTTTCCCCGCAATCAAGGCTGTGTTTCGCCAGTGTTACACGTGCTGCTGGACGGGTCGGCGGCCTCCCCGGGCAACACCACGCGACGGTTCGTTCACGATGCGGTGCCGGACCAGCACCGTTATCCTGCCACCACGGCATCCGGCGCTCGATTCGAGGACCGCGCATCGTCGCCGATCGGTGCGCGCGACCCCGAGAGTTTCCCGCCCGCAACCGCTTTGGCGCATCGCTGCGGCGGGGCATCGTGCTGCCGCCGGTTCGGGCCCCGCGAAGCCGAGGGGGCGGGGCGGCGCGCGGGCGGTGGCATCCGATCGCCGGTGTCACGCGTGGGTGCGTGCGCGGTCCGGGTGTGACGTAATCCTCACCGTCGATACGCCTACGCTGGGAGCATGGCGCGAATTACCGGTTCCTGGCTGTCCGGCCCGAATGCGGCCCACCCCGGCGAGCCGCAGCCCGACGACTATCCCGGCAAGCTGCTCGGCCTGCCGCAGGAGGGTGTGGGGTCGCTGGCGCCCATGTCGCGCCGCATCTTCGCGCTGTTCGTCGACTACTTCATCGCCATGGGGATCGCCGCGCTGATCGTGCGCGGCGCCGGTTCGCTCAACACCGTCACCTATCTGATCTGGTTCGTGATCGGCGTGGTGACGGTCATGCTGTTCGGGTTCACGCCCGGGCAGTACTTCCTGGGAATGCGCACCGTCCGGATCGATGCGTCGGCGCCGGTCGGATTCGTGCGCTCGGTGGCGCGGCAGGTGTTGCTGACCTTCGTGGTGCCCGCGTTGTTCACCGACGGGGATCGGCGCGGTATGCACGACCGGGCGACCGGGACGGCGCTCATCCGCGCTCGGTGACGATCGTCGCCCGGCCCGGACGGGCGGGGCTCGAGCGCAGGCCGTCGAGCAGGAGGTCGAGGAGGCGGTCGATCTGCCCGCGGTCGATACCCGCCAGCGTCGCGCCCGCCATCGCCGCCGTCACGTCCTCGGGCCGGACGTCGTCGCGCAGTGTGCCGTCCTCGATTCCCGCATCGAGGACGGAACCGATTGCGGCACTGAGCCTTTCGCGCGTCTGCGCCGATGTCACCGCCCCGGAGGTGATCACCTCGCGCAGTGCTTCGGCCATGCCGCGCTTGGTCGCCACGAAGTCGGCGTAGCGGCCGAGCCAGATCCGCAGCGCGACCTCCGGGGTGTGGTGGCCGAGCAGGATCGCGGCCTGATCGCACAGCTGTTCCAGTTCGCTGCGGTAGACGGCTTCGATGAGCGCTTCCCGTGACGGGAAGTGCCGATACAGCGTGCCGATGCCCACCCCGGCGGATTTCGCGATCGATTCCAGGCTGACCGTGCCTTCTTCGCCGGTGAACGCGGTGAGCGCGGCGTCGAGGAGTAATTGGCGATTGCGCTGCGCATCACGGCGTCCGCGCGGCTGTCCGGACAAAGTGGAGGGTTCTCCGTTTCTGGACTACACTGACTGTAAGCGGAGGTTCCTCCGTTTACGTACAGGGTAACAAGGGAGACCCGAATGACGGTCATGACGCAACCGCGCGACGGCGAACTGGCGGGACGTGCGGTCGGCCGGATCGGCTACGGCGCGATGCAGCTGGAATCCGGCGCGGACGGGGTCGCGGTGCTGCGCCGGGCGGTCGAGCTCGGCGTCGGCCATATCGACACGGCCGGCTTCTACGGCAACGGCTCGGTGAACGCCCTCCTGCGCGAGGCGCTGCATCCGTACCCGGACGATCTGCTGCTGGTCGACAAGGTCGGCGCCGTGCACACCGATGGCGGGCTCGTGCCCGCGCAGCAGCCCGGGCAACTGCGGGCCGCGGTGGAAGCGGACCTGCGGGCGCTGGACGCGGAACAACTGGCGGTGGTCAACCTGCGCCGGGTCGACGCCCCGCCCGGAATCGTGGCGACCGGTGATCAGATCGTGAATCTCGATGATCAGCTGGCCGAACTGACGGCGTTGCGGGACGAGGGCAAGATCGGGGCGATCGGGCTGAGCAATGTCACCGTCGAACAGCTCCGGCACGCCGCTCCGGCGGGTATCGCGTGCGTGCAGAACCTCTACAACCTGCTGGAACGCGACGAGGAGCCGCTGTTGGCCGAATGTTGTTCGCGGGGAATCGCTTTCGTGCCGTACTTCCCGCTCGGATCGGGATTCCCGGGCCGGCCGAAGGTAGCCGACGACGACGTGGTGCGCGATATCGCCGGCCGCCTGGGAACGACGCCGAGTCAGGTGGGTCTGGCGTGGTTGCTGGCCCGCGATCCGCACATCCTGCTGATCCCGGGCACCCGCAGCCTCGACCATCTGGAGCAGAATATGGCGGCGCGAGAGGTCGAGCTGGATGCCGCACTGCTCGCCGCGCTCGACAGCCGGGCCTGAGCGGAAGCTCAGAACATCATCTGCACCGTCTTCTCCTCGGTGTAGGCCTCGATTCCGGCCGCGCCGAGCTCGCGGCCGATACCGCTGCCGGCCCGCCCGCCCCACGGCGTGGTCATGTCGGGGATGCCGAAGGCGTTGATCCACACATTGCCCACGCGGAGATCGCGCGCGGTGGTCTGCGCGGTGTGCAGGTCCTCGGTGTAGATGATCGCGTTGAGCCCGAAATGACTGTCGTTGGCCAGCGTCAGCACATCGGTGGTGTCGGAGAAGGGGATGATCGTGGCGACCGGGCCGAAGATCTCCTCGCGCGCGATGCGCTGGTCGTGGCGGCCGAGGAAGACGGTCGGCTCGACGAAATAGCCGGGCCGCCGGGCGAGTGAGCCACCGGTCACCAGTTCGGCGCCCTCGGCGACACCCAGTCCGAGATAGCCGCCGATGCGCTCGTGCTGCTGCCGGTTCACCACCGGTCCCATGGCGACGTCGGCGTCGAACGGGTCGCCCAGCGTGAGGGATTCGGCATGGTCGGCCAGCCGCCGCGTCACCTCCGCGACGAGGCTGTCGTGCACGTAGACGCGGGTCCCGGCCGCGCACACCTGGCCCTGATGCAGGAAGTTGCCGACCGCGATGAACGGCAGTGCGCGGTCGAGGTCGGCATCGGGAAAGACGATCTGCGGGTTCTTCCCGCCCAGTTCGAGGGTGACCTTGCGGAACTGACCTCCGGCGTGGGTGTTCATGAGGGCGCCGACCTCGGGGCTGCCGGTGAAGGTCAGCTTGGCCAGTCCGGGGTGGCGGGCGAGGGCGGCGCCGGCGGTCGGGCCACGGCCGGGCACCACGTTGAACACGCCGTCCGGCACGCCGGCCTCGGCGAGGATTTCGGCCAGCCGCAGGATCGACAGCGCCGCATCCTCCGGCGGCTTGATCACCACGGTGTTGCCCGCGGCCAGTGCCGGGGCGATCTTCCAGCCGGCGACGACGATCGGGTTGTTCCACGGTGTGATCGCCCCGATCACGCCCAGGGGCTCGCGCAGGGTGTAGTTGAGCCGGTGCCGGCCGGCGTAATCGGGTAGTTGCACCGTCGAGCCGTGCAGTTTGTCCGCGTAGCCGGCGTAGTAGCGGAACGTGGCCAGTGTGGCCGGAATGTCGCCGAAAACGCCGTCCCTGTACAGCTTTCCGACCTCGAGGGTTTCGAGTGCGGAGAGGTACTGGGTGTCGGCCTCGATGAGATCCGCTGCGCGGAACAGGATCCGCCCCCGCTCGGCGCCGCCCATCTCCTTCCAGCCGCTGCCGTCGAACGCGGCCTGCGCCGCGCGGACCGCGTCGTCGACGTCCTCGGCGGACGCGTCGGCGATATCGCAGATGTGCTCGAGGGTGGCCGGATTCTCGGAGCGGTAGGTCGCGCCGCCGCTCGCGCCGCGCCAGCGGCCGCCGACCCAGAGCCGGCGGGGCGGGAACGTGGTCGGAACCTGCGCGCCGTCGGCGCGGGCGGTAGAGGTGTAGTCGGACACGGCTGCTCCTGACGACTGAACGAAGTGTGAGCAGGCTAGCGCGGTGATCGAATGTTGTGAAGAACTTTCCGATTATCGGACAGCGCTGGGTCGGGCAATCGGCTGGGGGTTTATGCGAGTGTTCAGCCCAGTGCGGTGTAGAGCCGCTCGGCGGCCCGGCGCACCGCGTCGGTCATCGCCGGAGTTTCCTGCCCGACCAGGGTGACCACGCCGACTGCCGCCGGGGGACCGGGCAGGCCGGGCAGCGAAGCGACGACGCCGTGCGCGCCGGGCACCAGCTTGCCCTCGCTCTCGAAGATCCCGCGCTCGCCCCGCCGCGACGCCTCGATCGCCTCGCCGAGGGCGCCCTGACCACGCGCGGTACGGGCGCCGACCCGATAGGCGACATGGAAGGTGGTGAACGGCGGCTCGACGACCGCGACCGCGAGGACGTCGTCCCCGTCGGCGACACAGAAATGGGCCGTGGCCTCCACCTCGCGCGCCAGCTCCTCGAGGATCTCGCGGGTGGCCTCGCGCACCGAGCCGAGCACGTGCTGAGTGAGCACGAGCGCGCCCGCGGAGACGCTGACCGTGCCGTCCTCGGCCCGGCGCACCAGCCCATGTTCGACCAGCGTGCCGACCAGGCGGTAGATGATCGTGCGCGACAGCCCGAGCTCCTGCGCCAGTTGCGCGGGGGTGCGGGCATGGGGGCTGCTGGCGAGCAACTTCAGCACGTCGAGTCCCCGGCTCAGGGTCTGCGAGGTGTCGGGAGCCGGCATGGCAGGAATCCTACGTGGGGCGCGCCGCGATCAGCTCATGCTCGGCGGCCCACTGCTCGACGTATTCGAGGCAGGTGCGCAGATGGCCGGGCTGTCCGACGTAATAGTGTGTGGCGCCGGGGATTACGCGATAGGTGCGGTCCGGGGTGGCCAGCGCGTCGCGCACGATCGGGTTGTGGGTGGCGGGCACCGCGTCGTCGGCGGAATTCTCGATCTGCAACACCGGGCCCTTCGTGATCCGCGCGGCATTGCGTGCCCCGCCCGCCACCGAATGATCCAGACTCCACTGACTCAGCCACGACCGCAGCGTCGTGTACCGGGCCAGGCCCACCGGTCCGACGTTCGCGGTGCGCGGATCGCCGAGGTAGCACCAGTTCGGACGGCGGTCGTTGGGGTCGACGGCCGGATCGAGCCAGCGCACATCGCACATCGTGCGGTGGACCAGGAATGGCTGCTCCTGTTCGGGCCCGCCCGCGGCGCGCAGGTCGGCCAGCCGGGTGAGCGCCCAGTCCGAGATGCGACGATTGCGGGCGCGCTGGGCTTCACGGAAACCGGCGACGTACTCGGGATCGTAGGGCGGGCGGTGCGGCGCGTCGTCGGCATAGATGTCCCAGGTGGCCTCGCGGCGGTGTGGATCGGTTTCGTCGATCACCGACGGGTCGAGCCATTCGGTGAGCGTTTCCGCCCGCGACAGATGAGCCGCGATGAACACGACCCCGTCGGCCGGCGAAAGTCCCGCTCCCACAACATCGACCGGATCTCCGGCGGGCGTATGCGTGATGCTCGGATCCCATGCCTCGGCCTGATACAGCAGCGACAGCGATCCGCCGCCGGACCAGCCGACCAGCACCACACGGTCGTAGCCCGCGACCTCGCGCGCCCAGCGCACCCACGCGCCGAGGTCGAGGACCACCTTCTCCATCACCAGCGCGGCATCGTTCTTCGGGTAGCGGCTCGCCCCGCACAGCACGTGATGCCCGCGGGCGGCGAGTGCGGTCGGCATCGGCAGCAGATTCAGCGTCGAGGTCGGATGCTGGAAGAGGAAAACCGTTGCGCCCGAACGCCGATCGCCGGGCGGGCGCAGCAATTGCCCCTCCAGCACGATTCCGTGACCGCCGGTGAATCCGTAGGTCTCGCGGACCGCAGGCTGCTCCTCGCTGTGCAGGATCACCGGGATCCGCTCGAACGACTCACTCACCGTGGCCTCCCTTCTGTTGTGGCCGACCGGCATACGGTTTGTCCGACCAACTCCACGGATAACCGGGCACATCGCTCGCGGTGCCGCCTTCGGCCACCTCCAGCGGGCGGAAAGTGTCGACCATGAACGCCATCTCGTTCGGTTCGGTGAAATCGGGGGAATCGAGATAGGCCCGGCGCCGGGGGCCGTGGGTGTACGCGGCGGGATGCAGGCTCACCGAACCGGTCCGGATGCCGGAACCCTTGCGCGCGGCGGTCTCTCCGGCGAAGTAGAACATCACCTCGTCCGAGTCGACGTTCGAGTGGTAGTACGGCACCTTGATCGCCCCGGGCGCGAATTCCAGGGGGCGCGGGACGAAATTGCACACCACGAAACCCGGCCCCTGCAGCACCTGATAGGTCGGCGGCGGTTGCAGCACCGCGCCGACGACGGGGGAGAAGTCGCGATAGTTCAGCGCGTACGGATACAGGTGCCCGTCCCAGCCGACCACGTCGAACGGGTGATGGTCGTAGACGACCACCGTGCCGTGCAGGCCCGAGGCGGTGCGGTGTTTGACGTAGACCTCGGTGTCGGCATCGACCAGCTCGTCCGGCGCGAGCAACGGTCCGGCCGGTCCGCGCAGGTCACGTTCGGTGATCGGGGAGCCCTCGAGGAATTGGCCGTAGCGCGTGCGGTGTTTGTCGGGCGGCTGGACGTGCCCGGCCGCCTCGACACACAGCAGCCGCAACGGGCCCGCGTCGGTGTGCGGCAGCCAGCGATGGATGGTGACCCGCGGTATGACGACGTTGTCGCCCTGCTGCACCTCGACCCGGCCGAAGAGGCTCTCCAGGGTGGCCGCGCCGGCCTCGACGAAGATCACCTCGTCGCCGATGCCGTTGCTGTAGAGCGGAGAGGGCTCGTCGGCCACGACGTAGGAAATGCGGACGTCGGCGTTGGCGAGCACCGGGCGACGGTGCCGGACCGCGTCCCGGCCGACGGCGTTGTGGAACAGGTCGGGCAGGTGAAAATGCCGGGGCAGCAGCGGGGTGTTCGCGGTGAGGGATTGATCGCCGAGGTGCCACTCGCGGGCATCGACCAGCGCCGACGGGACGCGACGGTGATAGAGCAGCGAACCGGTCCCCGAGAACCCTTCCTCTCCGATGAACTCCTCGAATGTCGGCGTGCCGTCCTCGAGGCTGAAGGCGATATGGCGTTGCCGGGGGAATTCGCCGACGGCCCGGTAGTAGGGCATCGCACCTCCTGAACTGCTGTCCGACATTCGTGGTTGATTGTCCGATATATGAACATATGGGACGTGGCGGGGTCCTGTCCCCGGTTCGACGGAGATACGGCTGTGGGGCGGCGGTAGTCGGACGCGTCAGGACGCCTGGGCCGGGCAGTGAACGAAAATCGCCGCCACACCCATGCGGTGGGTGTGGCGGCGATTCGGTACTTCAGCGGTGCGACGGCCTCCGCATGCGGCGGTGCTGCCGAGCGGAGGTCAGCGGCGGCGGATGGTGCGCTGCACTCCGCGCATTTTCGCGCCGGCCGGCAGCGGGCCCTTCGGCAGGGCCGGTCCGCCGCGGGTGGCCAGGGCGGTGAGGCGGCCCTCGATGAGGTCCATCCGCTTGGCGTCGATATTGCGGGGGAGTTTGGTGAGGTGACGCTGCAGGCTCTTCAGCGGAACCTGGCCCTCCTCGTTGCCGATCACGATGTCGTAGATCGGAGTGTCGCCGACCAGGCGGGCGGTCTTCTTCTTCTCCTGCGCCAGCAGCGACTTCACCCGCTGCGGCGAACCCTCGGCCACCAGGATCACGCCGGGCAGGCCGATCACGCGGTGGACGGCGTCGAGTTGGGTGGTGGCGGCGACGGCCTGGGTGGCGCGCCACTTACCCTGCAGGTTGTCCAGCACCCACCAAGCCGCACCCGCTTGCCCCTCGGCCTTGGCGTAGACGTTCTTCTGCACCCGGCGTCCGAAGATGATGAAGGCGACCAGCGCGCCCAGCAGAATGCCGACCGGCAGCAGGAACCACTGCATGTCGAAAAGGAAGCCGATGAGGAACAGCACCACGGTGATGCCGACCAGCGCGCCGATCATCAGCGGCAGCAGCAGTTTGTCCTCTTTGCGCACCATCTGGAACGTCTGCCAGAGCTGCTGACGCCGCTCCTTCGACGCCTGCCTGCGCGCCGCCTTCGCCGCGGCCTTCGCTTCCTTCGACGGTGTGCCGCCCTTACCTGCTGCCATACCTCTCAGGATAGTGGTCGAGCGGGACATACCCCGCACGGGCCGGGAACAGGTGCCACGCTCGCCTCAGACGGTGGCTTCGCTGCGACTGCGCAGGTCTGCGGCGATCTGACTCGGCATCGGTTCGTGCCGCACATAGTCGCGGTCGAACTGGGCGGCGCCGCGCGAGAGGGAACGCAGGTCGATGGCGTAGCGGCTCAATTCCAGTTCGGGGACCTCGGCGCGGATGACGGTGCGCCCGGCGGTGGCGGGTTCGGTGCCCAGCACGCGGCCGCGGCGGCCCGCCAGATCGCCGAGGATGGTGCCGACGAAATCGTCGGCGACGGTCACCCGCACCTCGGCGATCGGTTCGAGCAGATCGATCCGCGCGGCGGCGGCCGCCTCCCGCAGGGCCAGCGCCCCCGCGGTCTGGAAGGCGGCGTCGGAGGAGTCGACCGAATGCGCCTTACCGTCGAGCAGAGTCACCCGCACGTCGACCAGCGGATATCCGGCGGCGACACCGCGCTCGGCCTGCGCGCGCACGCCCTTCTCCACCGAGCCGATGAACTGGCGTGGCACCGCGCCGCCGACCACCTTGTCGACGAATTCGATCCCGGACCCCTCCGGTAGCGGTTCCACCTCGATATCGCAGATCGCGTACTGGCCGTGGCCGCCGGACTGTTTCACATGCCGCCCGTGCCCGGAAGCCTTGCCCGCGAACGTTTCTCGCAACGCCACCCGATACTCGTCGACATCGACCTGCACCCCGAACCGGGACCGCAGCCGTTCCAGCGCGACATCGCGATGGGCCTCGCCCAGGCACCACAGCACCAGCTGATGGGTGCGCGGATTCTGTTCCAGGCGCACCGTCGGATCCTCGGCGACCAGACGGGACAGGCCCTGCGACAGCTTGTCCTCGTCGGCCTTGCCGTGGGCGCGCACCGCCACCGGCAGCAGCGGTTCGGGCAGCGGCCATGGCTCGATCAGCAGCGGAGAATCCTTGGCCGACACGGTATCTCCGGTCTCGGCGTGCCCCAGTTTGGTGACGTAGGCGATATCGCCGGCGATGGCCTGGCCGATCGGGAACTGTTGTTTACCGAACGGCGCCGTCACCGCGCCGACCCGTTCGTCGACATCGTGCCCGTTGCCGTCGTTGTGCCCGCAGATGTGCACCGTGTCGTCGGCGTGCAGGGTGCCGGAGAACACCCGCACCAGCGACACCCGGCCCACATACGGATCGGAGGCGGTGCGGATCACCTCGGCGGCCAGCGGCGCACCCGGATCGCAGGACAGCGGCTGCGGCGCCGCCCCGTCGGTCGGGCAGCGCGCCGCGACCGTGTGTTCGGCGGGCGTGGGAAAGCCGCGGGTGATCAGCTCCAGGATTTCGACCATGCCCAGACCCTCGCGGGTGCCCTCGGGCGGCGGCGCCGCGACGAGAATGGGGTGGAAGCGGTCGCGCGCCACCGCGCGTTCCAGATCCGCGATCAACGTGGTGAGGTCGATCGGTTCGCCCTCGAGGTAGCGGTCCATCAGGGTTTCGTCTTCGCTCTCCGCGATGATGCCCTCGATGAGCCGGTTGCGCGCGGTCTCGATCTGCGCGGTCTGTTCGGCCGTGGCGTCGGTGCGGGTGTGCGCCCCGCCGGAACAATCGAAGACCTGCTCGGTGAGCAGGTCGATCACTCCGGTGACCGGGCGGTGCCCGTCGGGGCCCTTCGGGCCGTACACCGGCAGCTGCAGCGGCAGGATCGCGTCGGAATCGCCGTCGCCGAGCAGATCCGCGCAGGTCTGGGCCATCAGATCGAAATCGGCGCGGGCCGCGTCGAGATGGGTGATCACCAGCGCCCGCGGCATCCCGACGCTCGCGCACTCCTCCCACAGCGCCAGGGTCTGCCCGTCCACACCGTCGGCGCCCGCGGCGGCCGAGACCACGAAAAGGGCCGCATCCGCAGCTCGCAGACCGGCCCGTAGTTCGCCGACGAAATCGGCATATCCTGGCGTATCGATCAGATTGACCTTGATGCCGTTCCAGGCGACCGGCACCACCGACAACTGAACCGACCGGTGTTGCCGCTGCTCGATATCGTCGTAATCCGACACACAGGTGCCGTCCTCCACGCGGCCGGCTCGGGTGAGCGCCCCGGCCTCCATGGCCAGTGCCTCCACCACCGTGGTCTTGCCGGAGCCGGTGTGCCCGACCAGGACCACATTGCGGATACCGTCCGGCTGCGACGCCTCGAGGACTCTGCCGGCGGAACTGTTACGGGCGGCGGTGCTCGCTTTCTCGGCCATGTCTCTTCACTTCCCGGAGTCGACACGTGCGGTTGCTTCGAGCTTCCCACCGGCGCGCGGCTGTGTCACCCGTTCCGGGGATCCGCACCCCATCCGTGGTGAATCCGCACCCCGTACGCAACGAACGACCGGCCGAAGACGAATTCGGCCGGTCGCTGCGAGTTGGCTGGGGGTCGGTTCAGCTGCCGAAACGGGCGAGGACCGAGCTCGCCTCCTGGCTCGCCGAGCCCTCCTCGGCCAGATGCGCCATCTCCGGTGCGATCTCCCGCCCGTGATGCGCCATCGCCTGCGCGTACAACCGGCCGGCACGGTAGGAGGAGCGCACCAGCGGACCGGCCATCACGCCGGCGAAGCCGAGTTCGGTTGCGACGCGGGAATGTTCGACGAATTCCTCCGGCTTCACCCAGCGGTCCACCGGATGGTGGCGCGGCGAGGGCCGCAGGTACTGGGTGATGGTGAGGATGTCGCAACCGGCCTCGTGCAGGTCACGCATCGCCTGGGTGACCTCTTCGGGGGTTTCGCCCATGCCGAGGATCAGATTCGACTTGGTGACCAGACCGGCCTCGCGGGCCGCGGTCAGCACCGCCAGCGACCGCTCGTAGCGGAACGCCGGGCGGATCCGCTTGAAGATGCGCGGCACGGTCTCCACGTTGTGCGCCAGCACCTCCGGCCGAGCGGAGAACACCTCGGCCAGCTGATCGGGCTCGGCGTTGAAATCGGGGATCAGCAACTCCACGCCGGTGTGCGGGTTGAGTCGCTTGATGGCACGCACGGTTTCGGCGTACAGCCAGGCGCCGCCGTCTTCGAGGTCGTCGCGCGCGACACCGGTGATCGTCGAGTACCGCAGGCCCATCGCCTGCACGCTCTCGGCCACCCGGCGCGGTTCGTCGCGGTCGAGCGCGGCGGGCTTACCGGTGTCGATCTGGCAGAAATCGCAGCGGCGGGTGCACTGTTCGCCGCCGATGAGGAAGGTGGCCTCGCGGTCCTCCCAGCATTCGAAGATGTTGGGACAGCCCGCTTCCTCGCAGACCGTGTGCAGCCCTTCGCGTTTGACCAGGCCCTTGAGTTCGGAGTACTCGGGGCCCATGGTGGCGCGGGTGCGGATCCACTTCGGCTTGCGTTCGATCGGGGTCTGCGCGTTGCGGGCCTCGATGCGAAGCAATTTGCGACCGCCTGATTCCCGTACCAGGGAATCGGAGGACGAAGTGGCCGGCGCGGCGGTGTGTGCCGTGCCGCTGTTCGATGTCGGGGTATCGACGGAGGTCACTCGAACGACTCTACGCCCGCCGAAATCGGGCCCGGCAGCGTGCGCTGCATCAAGGTCAGATCCATCCAGCCGCCGAACTTGTGACCGACCTCGGGCAGCTGGCCGACGATCCGGAAGCCGAACTTCTCGTGCAGCAGAATCGAGGTCTTGTTGGAGGTTTCGATCGCGGCGATCACGGTGTGCACCCGCCCGGACTCCTCGGCCCGTCCCAGCAGGGCCGTCAGCAGCGCGGTCGCCGCGCCACGGCGCTGGAACCGCTCGGAGACGTACACCGAATTCTCCACGCAGTACCGGTAGCCGGACTTGGGCCGCCACTGCGCGTAGCTGGCATATCCGGCCACCTGACCGTCGATGATGGCGACGAGCACCGGATATCCGGCGGCCACCCGGTCACGCCACCAGTGCAAACGATCGTCGAGATCGACCGGCTGGGTGTCCCAGATGGCGGTCGTCTCGGCCACGGCGTCGTTGTGGATGGCGAGGATGGTGGGGATGTCGCGTTCCTCGGCATCGCGAATGCGCGGTCCACCCGATTGGATATCGGTCACCGCCTCAAACTATCGGCAACCTTGGGCGGCGGCGAGCCGATCGGGCTCGAACGCGCGCGGTGTCCGTGCAGGTGTGAGCGGTTTCACCCGCGCTCGGCACCCTCCTCAGTCGATCACCGACGCCAGCGCCTGCCCGATGGTTTCGTGACGGAAGGTGTAGCCCGCGTCCTCGAGCACGGTGGGAATCGCGCGCGGGCCGCGCAGGATCGCCTCCTGGGCCAGTTCCCCGACCGCGGCGTGCAAGGCGACGGCGGGCACGATGAACGGCGCCGGACGACGCAGCGCCCGCGCCAGCGCGCGATTGAATTCGGCATTGGTCACCGGTGCCGGGCCGACCATGTTGACCGGTCCGCGCACCGACGGGTCGGTCAGGACGAACGAGATGCCGGCGACCTCGTCGTCGAGTGAGATCCACGGTTGATATTGGCGCCCGCTGCCCAGGCGCCCGCCCAGGCCGATCGAATACAGCGGCCGTAACAGGGCCAGCATGCCGCCGTGGCGAGACAGCACCACCGCACTGCGCACCTGCACCACCCGCACCCCGGCGTCGACCGCGGGCTGGGTGGCGGCCTCCCAGTCCCGGCACAGCGTCGCCAGGAAACCCGTTCCGGCGGAATCGGATTCGGTGATCACCCGGTCGCCGGTGTCGCCGCCGTAGAAATGCACGCCGCTGGCGTTCACCAGCGTCGGCACACCGGCGGCGGCGACCGCGGTGGCCAGTACATCGGTCGGGCCGATGCGGCTGTCGCGCAACTGCTGTTTGTAACTGCCGTTCCAGCGCCGCGCGCCGAGTCCGGCGCCGCACAGGTTGACTACGGCATCGGCCGCGCGCAGGGCCGGTGCGGGCACCTGCGCGCGCACCGGATCCCAGCTGAACTCGTCCTCGGCCGCGGCGGGACGGCGCACCAGGCGGGCGACCTCGTGCCCGTCCCGGCGCAGCGCGGCGACCAGCGCCGTCCCGACGAGTCCGGACGAACCGGCGATCACAACCTTCATGTCGTCACCGAATCGTCGTGTCGCGCAGCGTTTTACAGACCGAGATCGGCCTCGAACGCAGCCTCCTCCAGCCGGTGCCTGATGGTGGTCAGGAAGCGGCCGGCGTCGGCGCCGTCGATGAGGCGGTGATCGTAGGTCAGCGGCAGGTAGCACATCGAGCGGATGCCGATGAACTCGCTGCCGTTGTCGGAGATCACGATCGGGCGCTTGACGATCGCACCCGTGCCCAGCATCGCCGCCTGCGGCGGAAGCAAGATCGGGGTGTCGAACAGGGCGCCCTGGCTGCCGATGTTGGTGATCGTGAACGTGCCGCCGGCCAGCTCGTCGGGCTTCAGGCCGCCGGTGCGGGCGCGGTTGGCGATATCGGCGATGGCGCGGGCCAGTCCGGCCAGCGACAGGTCGCTGGCGTTGTGGATCACCGGCGAGAGCAGACCCTGCTCGGTGTCGACCGCGATGCCCAGGTGCACCGAGGAGTGGTAGGTGATCTCCTTGGTGTCCTCGTTGTAGGAGGCGTTGACGTTGGGGTGCACGCCCAGCGCCTCCACGGCGGCCTTCGCGAAGAACGGCAGGAACGTCAGGTTGACGCCCTCACGGTCGGCGAACGCGCTCTTGGCCTTGGCCCGCAGTGCCGCGATCTTGGTGACGTCGACCTCGTGGGTCTGGGTCAGCTGCGCGGTGGTCTGCAGCGATTCGCGGGTCTTGGTGGCGGTGATCTGCCGGATGCGGTTGGCCTTCTGGACCGTGCCGCGCAGTGCCTGCAGCTGCGGACGG
>NZ_BAFW01000062.1 GCF_000308535.1 Nocardia cerradoensis NBRC 101014
TGCGAATCCGGCGAGCGCCCTGGGGTCGACGCTGAGGCATCCCGCGCGCCCGGCGTAGCAGGCGACGGGCCGAATTTCGCTGGCGCGGAAGCCGCCGGCGGGTCCGGTGACTCGCGGTTTGTCGGTGCGGTGACGGCGGGTTCCGAATTCGGTGCTTCGCAGGTCGATCGCTCGGCCTTGCGCCACCACGGGGACCGCGATGTGCGGGCGGGGATGCTCGACTTCGCGGTGAATGTGCGTGGTGACGCGCCACCGAAGTGGTTGCTGCGGCGGCTGGCCGCGCGATTGCCGGAACTGGGGCGGTACCCGTCCGAGGCGGAGGCCGACGCGGTGCGCGCGATCGTGGCGGCACGGCACGGGCGCGCGCCGGAAGAAGTGTTGCTGCTGGCCGGCGCCGCGGAGGGGTTCGCGCTGTTGCCGCGGCTGGCGTCGCGGCTCGCGGCCGTCATCCATCCGTCCTTCACCGAACCGGAACTCGCGCTGCGTGAGGCGAATGTTCCGGTGGCGCGAGTGGTGCTGGCGCCGCCCTACGAGCTGGCCGGGGCGCGGGTCCCCGAGGACGCCGATCTGGTGGTACTCGGTAATCCCACCAATCCGACCTCGGTGCTGCATCCTCGCGCCGTGATCGAATCGCTACGGCGGCCCGGTCGCATCGTGGTGGTCGACGAGGCATTCGCCGATGCGGTGCCCGGTGAACCGGAATCGCTTGCGGGACAGCCCTATCCGGACATCCTCGTCTTGCGCAGCCTGACCAAGACCTGGGCCCTGGCCGGGTTGCGGTGTGGATATCTGCTGGGTCCGCCCGCGTTGCTGGCCCGGTTGAACCACGGTCGCGCGCATTGGCCGCTCGGCACGTTGCAGCTCGAGGCGATCGCGGCGACCTGCGAGGCGCATGCGATCGCGGAGGCGCAGGCGAGTGCGGCCCGGATCGGGGCCGAGCGGGAGGCGATGATTCCCCGCCTGCGCGCCCTCGGAATCGCCGTGCACGAACCGGCCGCCGGCCCCTTCCTGCTGATCCGCGTGCCCGACGGTGAGTTGCTGCGAAAACATCTGGCGGACGAGAACATCGGTGTCCGGCGCGGTGACACCTTCCCGGGGCTCGGCAACGAATTCCTGCGCCTGGCAGTCCGCGACCACGCCGCCGTCGACCGTTTGATCGCCGCGATCGAGGCCGTCGGGCTGTGAGGAATGGCGCGCAGGCGGCCGGGTGGCTCGCGGCGCGGTCCAGCCCGGCCGGCGGCATCGGCGTGGATAATGACCGGAACGGCGAAACGGTGGAGGTGCGGTGGTGACAGCGACGAATTCTGTTGTGACGCTGAAGGACTTGATCGGTGTCCTCGACGGCGCGTATCCGCCTCGGCTGGCGGAGTCCTGGGATTCGGTGGGGCTGGTCTGTGGTGATCCCGCGGCCTCCGTCTCGCGGGTGCTGTTCGCGGTCGACGCCACCGCCGCCGTGGTCGACGAGGCGATCGGTTGGGGCGCACAGGCTTTGGTCGTGCACCATCCGCTGCTGTTGCGCGGGGTCGACACCGTGGCCGCGAGTACTCCGAAGGGCGCGCTGCTGCATCGGCTGATCCGCAGCGACTGTGCGTTGTTCACCGCGCACACCAACGCCGATTCGGCCGATCCCGGAGTGTCGGATGCCCTCGCCCACACGCTCGGGCTGACGGTGACCGGGCCGTTGGAGCAGAAGTCCACGGCGCCGGTGGACACCTGGGTGGTGTTCGTTCCGCGCGCGCACACCGACGCGGTGCTGGCGGCGATGTTCGAGGCGGGCGCCGGCGGTGCCGGGTTCTATCGCGAATGCGGTTGGCGGGTGCCGGGAACCGGGCAGTTCCGGCCGATGGCCGGAGCGAATCCGGCGATCGGACAGGTCGGCGACCTGGAATTCGTCGAGGAGGACCGTGTCGAAGTGGTGGCGCCGCCGTCGGCCCGCGCCGCGGTGCTGACCGCGCTCCGTGCCGCCCACCCCTACGAGGAACCGGCCTTCGACGTCACCGAACGCGCGGCGCTGCCTTCGGCGCAGGGCCTCGGCCGCATCGGCACCCTGCCGGAACCGGAAACGTTGCGCGCCTTCACCGCTCGCGTGCGCGCCGCCCTGCCCGGCACCGCCTGGGGTGTGCGGGCGGCCGGCGATCCCGAGCGTGAGATCCGCACCGTCGCGGTATGTGGCGGCGCCGGTGATTCCTTCCTGGGCACGGTCGCGAAGCTCGGCGTCGACGCCTACGTCACCGCCGACCTGCGCCACCATCCCGCCGACGAACATTTGCGCGCGGGCGGTCCCGCACTCGTCGACGTCGCCCATTGGTCCAGCGAATTCCCCTGGTGCGCCCAAGCGGAAGGCGTTGTGCGGGAAGCCCTTCCGGGAGTGGAAACCCGGGTCAGCACCCTGCGCACCGACCCGTGGACTCTGGGCGCCGCCGACGACTGACGCGAACAGCTTCGACCCGCATGCCGATAACCGTCGGGCGCGCAGGCGCGTTGTATCGGTGGCGAGCCTGATGGTGAACCACGGGCGTCGCCGGTGGCCGACCGACGCGGCAGAGCCACGTGATGGGCCTTGATCGGCCGGGGGCTATTCCTCGGCGAAATCGCACTCTCGGCCCGCCCGCCCGAAAGCTATGACCGGCGCGATCTCACTCGACCCGGATGTCGGGCTCGTGGTCGACCGGGAAATTGACCGAGTTGGCGATGAAGCAGCGCTTGTGGGCCTCCGCGTGGAGGGCGCGAGCCTGCTCGGCCCGGGCGGCATCGGTGATGGTGACGCGCGGGCGCAGAGTGACGTGTTCGAAGCGTTGGTCGTTCATCACGCCCTCGGCCTCGTCGAGATAGTCGATCACCACGATTCCGGCCTCGACGCACAGATGCAGGTACCACAGCATGTGGCATTCCGAGAGCGAGGCGACCAGCAGTTGCTCGGGATTCCAGCGGGTCGCGTCGCCGCGGCCGACGACCGGGTCCGCCGACCCCTGCAGCGGCGGCCGCCCCTCGGCGAGCACCTCGTGGTTGCGCGAATACGAGCGGTAATCGGTGGTGGCACCGGTCCACACCACGTCCACGCGATAGCGATGTTCGGCCATCCGGTCAGAGTGTCACAGTGGCGGCGGCACCGCACCCGAGTTGTCGGTCGGCCGCGGACCGGCACCCGCGCCCCCCGCGTATCCGGTGGTCGCGGGCCGGCGATGTGGGGTTGGGGCGAAACCGGCCGCGGGCAGAGTACGGTTGAGCACCGGCGTCGCGCACCCGCTGCGTGTCGCCCCGCAACCGTCCATAGTGTCGAGGAGTACGTCCCGCGTTGAATGTCGAACCATCGATCCAGGCCAAACTGCTCGACCTCGCGGCCGTCGACGCCGAGTTGACGCGGATCGCGCATCGCCGCAAGGTGCTGCCCGAACAGCAGGAAGTGCAGCGGCTGGAAGCCGAACGCACCGACC
>NZ_BAFW01000061.1 GCF_000308535.1 Nocardia cerradoensis NBRC 101014
TGGCCCACGCCGGGGTGCCGCTGGCCCGCGTCAAGGATCTGCTCGACGCCGACCCCGGCACCCTCGCGGCGGCCCTCACCGAAATCGACCACGACCTCGAACAACGCATCGAGCAGTTGCGGCGAACCCGGGAACAACTCACGCAGCTGCGCGGCGGAGACCGCCTCTACGTGTCCGCCGACGTCGCCGATCATCTCGACGAACTGCGCGAACTCGGCGTCAGCGAGCGGCAGATCCAGCTGGAACGAGACGGCTGGATCCTGATGCAGACCGCCTCGCCCGCCGCGGCGGAGGCGTGGATCGCCGAAAAGCGCGAATTACTCACCGATCCCGAATTCCGCGCCATCTATCTCGACTACGACGCCGTCTACGATTGCTCCCCGGAGGATCGGCGGCTACCCGAGCTGGCGGCGCGGACGCGAGAGTGGTTCGGGCGCAGGGACAATGGATCGAGCGCCGTCCCGGACCACGACGCGACCATCGCCCGGCTGGCGGTCCGGTCGCAGCCCGGCGCGTCGTCCCCGGCGTGGGACCGGCTCGCCGAGCTGATGCGGGAGCCGAGCGAGGAGCAGTAACGCTCGCCGCCGAGCAGCTACCTGCACGCAACCAGCTGCCGCGCTGACCGTTTCGTCAAAAACATTGAAGTACAACGGTTTCCGCTAGGGTGTCCGCCGTGCCCACACAACGAATGGCAGGCAATCTCGCAGGACATCGAACAGGACACGCAACATCTCGCGCGGGGGACGCATGCTGAACGACACAGACGCGGTGCGCAACAGCGGCCGGACCTCCGGCCACGGTTCTCCGGCGCGCTCCGCGGAACCGCAGATCCGGCTCGATTCCACCGACTTCGCGGCGGACCCGCACCGCGCCTACGAATCCATGCGCCGCCGTGGGCCGCTGGTACCGATCGAGCTGGCGCCCGGGGTGCCGGCCACTCTGGTGATCGGATATCAAGCGGCACTGCAGATTTTGAACGACGAGGCGCGCTTTCCCGCCGATCCGCGCCGATGGGAGAAGAACGCTCCGCCGGACTGCCCGGTGACGCCGATGCTCGGCTATCGGCAGAACGCCCTGCGCACCGCGGGCGCGGAACATGCCCGTTACCGGCGCACGATCACCGACGCGCTGGACACCGTCAACCTGCACAAGGTCCACGGCGCGGTCGCACGCGCCGCCGACGCTCTCGTCAACTCCTTCTGCGAGCGCGGCACCGCCGATCTGCGCATGGATTACGCCTTCCCACTGACCTTTCGGGTGCTCAGTGAGCTGATGGGCTTCCCCGAAGACGCCGCGTCGGTGGCCTACCAGGGAATGGCCGCGATGCTGGACGGGGTCGGCGCCGAAGAAGGTCAGCAGCGGTTCATCGAGGCGCTGCTCGCGGTGGTCGAGCAGAAGCGCGAGCGCCCCGGCGACGATCTCACCTCGCGACTGCTGACCCACCCGGAGGGCCTGGACCCCATGGAGATGGTGAACCAGGCCGCGTTGCTGTTCTCGGCCGGCACGGAGCCGACCTGCAATCTGATCCTGAACACCCTGCTGCTGTTGATGGCCGACGAAGAGTACGGCGGCAACGTGCTCAGCGGCGCCATGGATACCCGCGATGCCATCGACGAGGTCCTGTTCGCGGATCCGCCGCTGGCCAATTTCTGCATGACGTATCCGAGACAGCCGCAACTCATCGGCGACGTGTGGTTGCCGGCCGATCAGCCGGTCGTCGTCAGCCTGGCCGCGTGCAATACCGACCCGCATATCGTCGGCGGGGACCGGCGAGGAAACCGGTCTCATCTGGCGTGGGGAGTCGGTCCGCACTCGTGCCCGGCGCAGCCCCTCGCGCAGACGATCGCGCGGCAGGCCATCGATCTGCTGCTCGATGCGCTTCCGGATATTCGCCCGGAAGTTCCTGCGCAGCAACTAAGTTGGAGGACCGGGCAGTTTCACCGCGCCTTGGCAGCCCTGCCGGTGGTGTTTCCCGCATGCCCGCCGATGCGTCTCACCTGATGGAGGGTCCCCGATGACAGATACGCAGCCGCTGGTGCTGGATCCCAGCGCCGCCGACATCCAGGGCGAGCTGGCCCGCATCCGCGCTCGCGGCCCGGTCGCCGAGGTGGTGCTGCCCGGCGGCGTGCCGGCCTGGTCGGTCACCGACGCCGCCGTGCTGAGGCAACTGCTCACCGATCCACGCGTCTCCAAGGACGCACATCAGCACTGGCCGCGATTCGTCGACGGCGAGATCGGGCCCGACTGGGTGATGTTTCCGTGGGTGGCGGCGAGAAATATGCTCACCACCTACGGTGAGCAGCATCAGCGGCTGCGCAAACTGGTGGCGCCGGCGTTCACGAACAAACGCACCCAGGATCTTCGGCCGCGAATCGAAGCGTTCGTCACCGAACTGCTCGACGAGCTGTCCGCTGCCCCCGACGCCGAAATCGTCGATCTGCGTGCGGGTTTCGCCACCGCATTGCCGATTCGCGTCATCGGGGAGCTGATGGGTGTTCCGGCCGGGATGGATGAACAACTGCGCATTCACGCGGACGGAATTCTCGATACCAGCCTCGACCCCGCCGAAGTCGGTGCGCATTTCGGCGCGCTGTTCGTCCTCATGGAAGAACTGCTGCGGCACAAGCGGGAGAATCCCGGCGACGACCTCACGACCGTGCTGATGAACGCCCACGACGACGCGGACGGATCGCGCCTCGACGAACAGGAGCTGCGCGACACGCTGCTGCTGATCATCACCGCCGGTCACGAAACCACCGCGAATCTGTTGGACCACAGCATCATCGGTCTCCTCACTCATCCCGGACAGCGGAAGGCGGCCATCGCGGAACAAACGCCGTGGTCCGAGGTGATCGAAGAAGGACTTCGATGGAATGCCCCGCTGGCGCATATGCCGATGCGTTTCGCGGTGGAGGACATCGACATTGCGGGTAGTTCCGATTTTCCGGGAGTGCGGATCAACCGGGGTGACGTGATCATCGCATCCTTGGCGGGTGCGGGGCGGGATCGAAAAGTGCACGGCGACAATGCCGATGTGTTCGATGCCGGGCGGCGGTCGAAGGAACACCTGGCGTTCGGATACGGGGTGCATCATTGTCTGGGGGCGCCGCTGGCGCGATTGGAGGCGGCGATAGCTCTTCCTGCTCTGTTCGAGCGGTTTCCCGATATGGAGTTGGCGGTGGATCCTGCTGAGCTGCGGCCGATTCCGAGCATCGTCACCAATGGGCATCGCGAAATCCCGGTTCATCGGATGGCGCACGAATCCTGATCGCAGCCGATCGAAAGATGGCCTCGCCCCATGCCGGCGTGGTGCGTTCTTGCGCGCTCACCGAACCGATCTGCGGGGAGTCGAATCCGGCCAGCCGGAGTCCCGCAGAACGCGTCGCGAACTGACGTAAGCCTGCCGCGCCGTGACGTACGGATCCTGCGCGTCCAGTTCATCGGACACGACCTCGACCGCGATCGGTGCTCGTACGCCGTGGCGCGCGAGCCGGCGCAACATCGGAATCAGCGCGGCCGTGCCGTGGCCGGGCAGCCGGCGATGATGCAGCGCCTCACGGCGAAGGTCGGGCAACGGTTCGGGCAGGGTGTCGCACAATTGGATCGCCGCCACCCGCTCCGGCGGAATGGCTCGAAGTGCGGAATCCGGTTCGTCGGCGGTGTGGGCGCGCTGCCAATGCCAGGCATCGATGAGGAGTCCGGCGTTGTCTGCGCCGGACGCCTCGAGCAGTCTCCACGCGGAGGTAGCGGAATCGATCGCGGCGTACGGCATGTACTCGAGGGCGACGATGGCCCCGGAATCGGCTGCGCGGTCGCACAATTCGCGCAACCCGCGTGCCAGGGTCTCGAACGGGAAATGTTGCGCCATGGTCGTATGGATTCGGGTGGCGCCGAGTTCGGCCGCCATCCTCACGACGATGCGGTCGGATTCGAGCTCGTCCTCGGAATATGCGGCCGGGTCCGCCCAGTGCGCGGCCAGCTCGACTTCGTTCACCGCGAGACCGTGCCCAGCGACCACAGCGGCGATATCCGCCGGCGTCGAACTATCCTTCAACGCCGCGCGGTAGTGCTCGACCGAGAGCCCGATGCCGGTGAAGCCGGCGGCCGCGGCCGCCGCGCAACGAGTACCCAGATCCGCATTGCGCAGCGTGAGATCGCTCAGCGTCATCGAGTAGTCGCCACGCGTGTCGCTCGTACGAACTGTCTCGCGGTCGCCCGGTCCGCCGATGTCCACACTGGCGGTCTACCCGGCCACACCCGACGAAACCCTCGTCGAGAATGCGCGGCACTCGTCGGTTTCTCACCGCATGCTGCTCGACCTGGGGTCGGCGCTCCTTCGAGTCGGTCCCGATCCCTCGGCGACTGCTGGTCGGTTGGGACGAAACGATGACAGGGCTCGGCCGGTTCGGACCGACAGGCTGGGGTCGGCGATTCTGTTCCGCCTCCGGTCTCGACGTCCGTCTACTCCATTCGGACAACTCTCGGTCGGCGGCGCCGCCGTTCCGGTGGGCGGCCCGAATCACGGGCGCTGTCAGCGGCCCGGCGGTCAACCGGCGGCGTGCGGTCTCGTCCCAGGCTTCGGCCCGATACCGTCTGGTACGAGGAACCGGCGGACTCCCAGGCTTCTGAACCGCCTTCAGTCAGCGCGACAGTCGCTGCTCACTCGGGCGACGGCTGTGCTGGGTGCAGGCCGCGCAACGGTACCCGGTCTACACACCGCGCTCCAGCCTCTCCGGCTTCGCGGTGGACCGTTGCGGAATTTCGCGATTCACGGCGAACCGCCGGAGGCTGCTCCTGGGCGGCGATATCTATGTTTTACCTGCGGCCGGTGTTCGGAACGCGCGTCGATACGCGCCCGGCGTGGTGCCGACCTGGTCGTGAAAACGCCGACGCAGATTGACCGCCGAGCCCAGCCCTACTCGGACCGCGATGGCATCGACAGGTAAGTCTGTGTCCTCCAACAGAACTCGTGCCCGCGCCACCCGACGCTCCAGCAACCATCCACCCGGACTGCTACCGACCTGCTCGGCGAACCGGCGCGCCAGCGTACGTGACGAGACGTTGAGATGGGCGGCCATATCGGCCACCGACAGCGATGTCTCGAGCCGCGCCTCCGCCCATTCCAGCAGACCGTCGAATCCGTCCTCGACCGGTGACGGCGGCGCGTATTGAACCTGACCGCCATCGCGATGCGGCGGCATCACCATGTGCCGCGCGATGAGTGCGGCATGCGCGGCACCGTGATCGGTGCGAACCAGGTGCAGGCACAGGTCGATTCCCGCACCCGCTCCTGCACTCGTGGCCACATCGCCGTGGTCGACATACAGCCGATCCGGCTCCACCCGAACCCGCGGAAACTCCCGCGCCAATTGCCCGGCCCGCGCCCAATGCGTCGTCGCCGAACGCCCGTCCAACAGTCCGGTCCGAGCCAGCGCGAACACCCCGGAACAGATGGTGACCAGCCGCGCCCCGCGGCCGTGCGCCCGGACCAGCGCCCGCCGCGCCGGTCCCGACAGCGGCGTCTCCACCGGAAGCCACCCCGGAATGATCACGGTGTCCGCGGAATCCAGCGCCGCCAGCCCCCGCGACACCGATATCGCATAACCCGCCGTCGTCGGCACAGCCCCCGGCGCCTCCGTGCACACCTCGAACTCGTAGTGCTGCGGCACGCCGTCCCGCTGAGTACCGAAAACTTCTACAGCGCAACCGAGTTCGAACGTCGACTGCACCGGCCGCACCAACGCCACCACACGATGCATGGCAAGAATGTACCCCTCGACGTCATCTCAGACACTGTCCGGGTCTCGCCGCATCCGGCACCGTGACAGATATGAACCCCGAAATCCTCACCCAGCCCGGCTACACCTGGACCGACCTCGCCGATGCTCCGAGCCGCGAACTCTTCCCCGGCATCCGCCTACGCCACCTGTGGAAGGGCGAGAACGGCGCCCACGCCCACGTCCTGGAAATGGACCCCGGCACCTCCTGGCCCCGCCGCGACGTGCACGAACCCGGGCCCGAGGAGGTCTACGTCCTGACCGGCACCTTCAACGACGGCGCCCGGGATTATGCGGCGGGCACCTTCATCCATGCCCCGGCGGGAAGCTGGCACATTCCGGCGAGCGAGACGGGGTGCACGCTGTTCCTCTTCTATCCCGAGGGGTAGTCAGGACCAGGCGCCGGCCAGGATGTAGTTGGATCCGAATGCCGGTGCGGCCGAAGAACACGGTGGTTTCCGTGCCTGTCCGCCAGCACTGCTCGGGGTCCGCCGTCATCGCTGCTTCAGCGCAGACGCGCAGGCCGTTCCACATCAGGTTGGTGAATTCCTGAGGTTCGTGAGGGCCACGTCGCAACCACACCACGCGCCCATCCCAGAGTTCGAGATGCGCGGCGATCTCGTCGGGCAGCTCCCACAGTTCGCCGCACGAAGGAAGCGTGTGTGTCGGCCGGCGACGTGATAGCGAATGTGTTCGGTACCACTATGCAGTCGGATCGGTGAGCCTGCCGTGTTCTACGGCGGCGGTGAAGGCATCCCAGTCCGCCGGAGCGAAGGCGAGTGCGGGCCCTGTCGGGTTCTTCGAGTCGCGCACACCGACCGTGCCGTCGGCGAGGAAGGCGACCTCGACACAGTCCTGGCTGCCGCCGCTGTGGCTGCTCTTGAACCAGCGAGCCATGGATAGATCAGCGCTCACTTCGCGAACTCCCTTGCCTTGTCCCGCAGCAATTTCCTGCTGTCCTGCTCGTCCAACGCTACCTGTCCGAGCGCAGCGTGCGCGCGGTGATACCGACGCACGAGATCCGCATCATCGAAGTACATGGCTCCCGTGTAGCCCTCGGCGTAGACGACGGGAGGTTCGACCGGCCGGCCGTCCCCGGACTCTCCGAAACTCAGGATGGTGAAAGGGCCGGTCAAGTCGCCCAGCGGGAGGCCGGCGGCGAACGGCAGCACTCGGATGCGGATGTTCGGCCGGGTTCCGGCATCGGCGAGATAGCGCAGTTGTGCGTCCATGATGCGGCGGTTCCCGATGACCCGATGCAGTGCCGACTCGTCGAGGATGATGTCGGCCGGTACGGGATCCGACTTCTTCGTCAGCAGCACCTGGCGTCGCACCCGCATCTCGACACGGCGGGAAATTTCGCCGTCCGATTCCGACGGGTGTGCCTGCCGGGTGACGGTTCGCGCGTAGTCGGGTGTCTGAAGCAGGCCGGGAATGAGTTCTTGGAATGAAATCAGCTTCGCGGCAGCTGCTTCCAAGCCCATGTAGACATCGAAGCTGACCGGGATCAGATCACCGTATTGATGCCACCAGCTCTTGCTGTTTCCCTGCTGCGCAAGCCCTTTGAGCGCTTCGGTGGTCGTGTCGTCCGCGCCGCAGACTTGGCAGATCGCGTCGACGTCCCACAGCCGGATCCGGTCGGCGGTGCCGGTCTCCAGCCGCTGGACCGTGGTGGCGCCGCGTTCGATGCGGCGCGCGAGCTCCGCGATCGTCAGGCCGGATCCCTGACGGAGCTCCCGGAGATACCGCCCGAGCTGACGGCGGGGGAGCGTCGAACTGATATCCACCATGACGAGCTGCCTCCTTTGGATGCGGCGGTCCAGTGTTCTGGATGGACACCGCGGGGTTCTGGGACGACGAGCTTGGACTTCTGATGAATCCCAGCGGATTATCCACACTCGCTTGTCGGTTCACGACGAATTCGCTGTGCTGGGACTGCATCTGGGGCGGGACGTGCTGAACAGCCGTCGGGCCCCTCCCATCGAACCGAGGCATCGCCAGTGATGACAGCAGATCGAGTGGAACGCCCTGGGCAGGCAAACCCGTTGGCGCGCATACGCGGAGAGGATCACGCGGCAGTGGGTGAGCGTATCACCGAGGCCGAGGGGTTGCGTGCGGTATGGCGATCGACGCGGGACCCGCGAGGCCGCATCGAGATATCGGCCGTATTCGACGCCGGTGCAACTCCGGAACAGGTTCGGCGGTTCGCGCCCGGTACGGACCTGGCTCAGGCGCGTGAACTACATCCGAAGTGGAATCGGCTGTGGGACAACGTCAAGCGCGATTTCTGGGCAGATATAGCGGCTTCGGCCGGCTGCTCACCGGTGACCGGAGGGGAGAACCTCCGGTGAGCAATACGAGTCCCTTGCCCGCGCCTTCATCCGAAGCGCCTGCCGCCGCCTGCCTGCCTGATCACGGCATGGGTTCCGCGCCGGGGGAGGACCCTCGACACCGCCTTCCCGGGCGTGCCAGGCGTGCTGCTGCTCGAACATTCATCGATCAGGGGAGGACCATGAAGGGCTTGAACCCCGCCGGGGAAGAGGCGGAATCGATTGCGGCTCTGCGAGATGTCGCCGGTGCGCTGGCGGCGATGTCGGTAGCGCGCAGCAAGGCTGTCGGATTGGTACGCACCGAGATATCGGGGCCCGATACAGCACGGCACGACATCGAAATCCAGTGTCTTGCTCACCATCTCGGATTTCGCTGGCTGTGCACGCTGCGTCCACCCGAGGGTGCCCGAGACCCGGTCGGCGACATCCTCGCGATCGCGGCGGGAATGGACGCGTCGGCCGTCCTCGTCTACGACCTGACCCACGTTGGCGATCGGCCCGAACGTGTGAGCGCCGACTTCGACCTGGCCACCGTCGCACCGCCTCGCTTGTGGCTCGCCGAAACGACGGAACCGTACGCCGTAGAACCACCGCCGCTGAACGACTGCACCTGGGAGCCCACCCACCTCGAACGAGACTGCGCTCGCCGCTTGTGGGAGATCCACCGTGATTGTTTCCCCGGCTGCCTGGCCGGGCTCGCGGCGAGCGCAGCACTGTCGGCGCTGGACGAGGTGGACTGATCGACACAGAGCGGTGCCCGCCCTGTACAGGACGCCTGTCCCTTTTACGAAAACGCTAACTGGAGGGCTGCCACAGCCCCTATTCTCACCAAGCACGAGGTGACGCTGTCGGCTGACGGCGAATCCCCTGCCGCGCTTGTTGGTTCATTCTCTGGAGTCACCCCCTTTGTCAACCCCACCTTCCGACCTGGCTGCGGCCCCCGGCTGCCCTGTTCATCAGGCCGGCACCCCCTTCGACGCCGACGGCCCCCGAATCGTGCTGGACACACCGGCATTCGTCGCCGATCCCCATCGCGCCTATGAGGCGATGCGCCGCCGCTTCGGCTCCATGGTGCCGATCGAGCTGGCGCCCGGCGTGCCCGCGACGCTGGTCATCGGCTATCACACCGCGTTGCGGATCCTCAACGATCCCGACCATTTCCCGGCCGACCCGCGGGCGTGGGAGCGAACCGTTCCCGCGGATTGCCCGGTGCGGCCGATCATGGAGTGGTATCCGAACGTGATCCGCAGCGCGGGCAGTGCGCATGCGCGGTATCGGCAGGCGTTCACGGCGGCCTTCGACAGGGTCGACCTGCACGAATTGCACACCACCGTCGAGAAGATCGCCATCCCGCTGATCAACGAATTCTGCGAGTCGGGTTCGGCGGATCTGGTGTCGCAATACGCATTTCCGCTGGCCTTCGAGGTGCTGAACCGTATGGTCGGCTGTTCGGCGGATCTGGGCCGGCGCGTGGCCACCGGGATGGCGGCGATCTTCGACACGGTGAATGCCGCATGGGGTATGGACCATATGAGTCAGGCGCTGATGGAGCAGGTGCAGTTGCGCCGCGCCGCACCCGCCGACGATGTCACCTCGCATCTGGCCCACCATCCGGCCAAGCTCAACGACGAGGAGATGGTTCGCAACCTGATCGTCTTCTACGGCGGGGGCATCGAACCGCAGCAGAATCTGATCTCCAACACCCTGTTGCTGATGATCACCGACGAGCGTTTCGGCGGCGACATCCTCGCGGGCAGCCTGTCGACTCGCGATGCGCTCGACGAGGTGCTGTTCACCGATCCGCCGCTGGCCAACTTCTGCATGACCTATCCTCGCCAGCCGATTCTGATCGAAAACACCTGGCTACCCGCCAACCAACCGGTAATCATCAGTCTGGCTGCCTGCAATAACGATCCCGAGATCGCGGGTGGCGATCGCACCGGTAATCGCTCGCACCTGGCCTGGGGTGCGGGCCCGCATGCGTGTCCGGCCCGTTCGGTGGCGTATCTGGTGGTGCAGGATGCGATCGATCAGCTGCTCGACGCGCTGCCGGAAATCCGCCTCGCCGTCGATCCGAGTGAGATCAGTTGGCGGCCTGGGCCGTTCCATCGCTCGATGACGGCACTGCCGGTCACGTTCCCGCCGTCACCTCGTCTGCAGCTGGCTTAGGTGAGGCGGTAGGCGATGTAGCGGACCGTGTTCGCTTCCCGAATCGCCGATGCGACGAAGAGCGACTGTTCCAGTTCCGCGAGGCGCGGATCGGATGTCTCCAACCGTACGACCAGACGGAAATAGTAGTCCGACGGGTCGACCGGATCTCCCCGTAACAGAGCGTTCAGCACCTCCGGCGCTCCGCTGCGGATGCCGGAGGTCCGGAGGTAGATGTGGGCGCCGTCCGCGGTGCGCGCCGAGTAACGGGTGTCGATTTCGATGGCGCCGTCGGGGCGGATCACTTGCCAGTCCGCGCCGCCGGGAAGGATCTCGGCGTCGAACAGGCCCCTGACCCGGCCGCCGACGATCGGTACCACGCGGCGGTGGCCGGCGCGGGTCACACCATGGTCCTCCGGTGGGCCGAGGCGTGCCTCCACCTGGAACGCCACCTCCAAGCCGGGGACTGCCGGGGCGCTCACGAGAACCACACCGGCAGGTCGATCCGCGACGGCGACACTGCGGCGTGTGAAATCTCCTGCGTCGCAGAGTGGATGGTGGCTGCGGTGGCAGCCGGCTCGCCGGATCCGGGATTGCGGGCGTATCGCGGGTGGGCGCCGGAGCTGATCTGCACGCTGATGCGGTGGCCGGCCGCGAACCGGTGGAAGGTGGGCCACAGCCGCACCTCGATATCCCGGAAACCGTCCGCGTCCGGCGCCGGGTCCGTCTCGGTCGTGGCGATGCCGCCGATGCGGCGGATACCGTCGCACACGGTCATCGACCGCCCGTCCGGGTGGAGATCGCAGATCCGGACGAAAATGTCGGCGCTCGGTTGCGACGATCGAAAGCTGATGCGCGCCACCGGTTCTCCGGCGACAGTGACCGGAGTGGTGAGCGGCTCGCCACGGAATACGGTGACGTCGGCGCGGCGCTCGTGTGCGGCGTTGTCGACCGGGCTCGAGGTGGGGCCCAGGCTGGGGCCGCCGACGGCGGGTGTGGGATCGGCGGGATCGTAGACGTAGCTGGTGATGCCGCCTTCCGGGCAATCCGGGCCGAGCTTGCGTGCGGCGTGCAGGTACAGCGTTTCGCTCGCCGTACCGGACGGTGGCCAGGTTTGCAGGTCGTGCCATTGTTCGGCGCCGGTGAGATAGGCGCGCACCGGTGCTACCCGCTTGCTCGGCGCATCGGCGAAATGCTCGGTCAAGAATTCCACCGTGTCGGCGACCATCGGTGCGCCCATATCCCGGGCGAGATGCCCCCACGGGCCGACGGTGAGGCGCGGTGGTCGTCCCGCTTCGGCGAGCTGGGCGTAGTTGCGCAGCTGCCACGGCAGGAAGATGTCGTACCAGCCGGTGATCATGTACACCGGCGCTGTGACGTCGGGGACCGAGGCGGTATGCGACTGCTGGGTCCAATACTCGTCGGTGAGCCGCTCGTGTTCGACCCAGTCCTGGTACCAGTGCACCGTGCGACCGTTCGCGGCCACATCGCCGCCGGACAACGGGAGCACGTCGAATGCCTTGCGCAGCTTGCGATCCGGGCGCAGCTGACCCAGCACCAGGGCGAGCAGTTCACGGTGGATCATCCGGTCCATCATCTGCGTCCAGCCGAGCGCGTTGCGCAGCGCGAAGGCCGCGTTGTCCCAGGTGATGGCGCCGAAATCGGGCATCGTCACGACCAGGCAGAGGGCATCGGGCGCGATGTCCGGATTTTCCTTCTGCAGCTTTCCCGCCACGGCCCACTGGGTGAAGCCCATATAGCTGGCTCCGAAGGTGACCACCGGCCCGGTGCACCAGTCTTGTTCGCGAACCCAGCGATGGGTGGCGATACCGTCGCGCTGCTCGTCGATCTGCGGGGTGAACACACCACGGGAACCCCAGGTTCCGCGGCAGCTCTGGAACAGCACCGGAAAACCCTCGCGGGCCAGGGCACGAGCATGGCCGGCGACGGGTCCGCTGCGCCCGTACGGGCCACGGATCACGATCGTGGGAAGCCTCGGATCGGGATTGCGGATCGGCGTGATCAGGTCGGCGAGCAACTCGACACCGTCGTCCATCGGGACGCGCAGATTCTTGCGGACGGCGATGTCGTGCGGGCCGGGAACGAGTCCCGTGATGATCCGCGCTTGTATCCACCGCGACAGGCGCTGGCGGGGCGTGCTCATTCGGTGTCCTCCGAGGTCTGGAGTCGTTGGAGAGCCTCGCGCAGGCGTTCGAGCGCGGGGAGGGCGGTGGCCAGCGCGGCGCGGTCCTCAGGATCGAGAGTCGCCGCCGCGGCGGTGATGAGAGCGCCGCTCGCCTGGTCGAATCGGGCGAAAAGATTGTGTGCCCGTGCGGTTGTCGCGATTTCGACGTGGCGTCGGTCGCCGGGCCGGGGGCGGCGCTCGACCAAGCCGCTCGCCTCCATGGCGGTGAGCAGATTGCTGACCGTGGGTCGGCTCAGCCCGAGCCGTTCGGCCAGTTCGCTCGACGTGCTGACGGTGCCCGGTGGCAGGGCGCGGACGATTTCGATCTGCGCATCCGGGATGTCCGGAAGATGTTCGGCGGCACGGGCGGCGGAGAGCAAACTCCGGCGCAGCGGTGAGATGACCGATGCCAGCCGGGCGGGATCGAGATCGGTCACGAGACGTTCCCCTCATTGGCTGGCGGGGTGAGCGACGGCCGGGCGTTGAGCGTGTCGCGATCGAATCCGGCGGCCCTCTTGTATCCGGTGGCGATGGCGGACAACTCTTTCGGCGAGATGACATCGTGGATGTGGGCGAACCCGTTCGGCGCCCGTTCGTGGGCGAGCACCATGACCTGTTCGGGTCCTTGCTTGCGATTGCTGTGTACCAGTGCTGTCGTGGCCGGGCGTCGATCCTGCTCATAGGCGGCGAGAGCCTCCTCGGGAGTGCGCGCGGTGGCCAGGTGGAACGCGAGGGTTCGGGCATCGAGGATGGCTTGCGACGCCCCGTTCGAACCGTTCGGGTACATCGGATGTGCCGCGTCGCCGAGCAGGGTGGTTCGTCCGTAGGTCCAGCGGTCGAGCGGGTCGCGGTCGACCATCGGATATTCGAGGATTTCGTCTGCGGCGCCGAGCAATTCGGGCACATCCAGCCACGGGAAGCGCCAGTCCCGGAACAGATCCACGATCTGCGCCGGTGCGACCGCGCGATTCCAGTCGGCATTCTGTCCGCCGAATCCGACGGTCCGGCGCTCGGCGATGACATTGATCGCGTCGCGGATCGGATACGCCACGAACTTCTGCTCGGCGTCACCGGCCATGATCATCGTGCGACCGTCGAGGAAGCCGGGGAGTTTCGCTGTCCCGCGCCACAGCGTCAGTCCGTTCCACACGGGTGGGCCCTCGCCCGGCTGATGCTGGTGGCGCAGGGTCGAATGGATGCCGTCGGCGCCGATGATCAGATCGGCATCGACCGTCGATTCGCCTGTTGCCGTGGCGAAGTGGGCTCGACCGTCGGTATCCGCGGTGACCAGTCGATGACCGGTGCGGACGGTCTGCGCGCCGAGCCTTTCGTGCACGGCACCGAGCAATTCCCTCTGCAGCTCGCCGCGATGCACCGACAGTTGCGGCCAGTTGTATCCGGCTTCGAGACCGCGCGGCTCACACCAGATCTCTTGTCCGAACCGGTTGTAGTAGGCCAGTTTTCGCGGCGCCACGCCCAGGGTGGCCACCCGCTCGCCGAGGCCGAGTTCGGTCAGCTCACGCACGGCATGCGGAAGCAGATTGATCCCCACGCCGAGCGGTCGCAACTCATCGGCACGCTCGTACACAGCCACATCCCGGAACCCGGCCGCATGCAGGCTCAGGGCCGCGGCGAGGCCACCGATGCCGGCGCCGACGATCACGATCCTCATAGGCGGACAGTTTTGCAACAAAACTATACCTGGTCAATGGGCGTGGTCGTTCGAGGTGCGCCGCGGCTGCCACGGGCATGAACATCGAGGTCCGCGAGGCACTGCGAACGGGGTGACCCACATGCGATCTGCTCGCCCGCCGGTCCTGCGACCGGTTCGTGGATCGTGAACTTCTCCTGCGCGCCTGACTTCCTTATCTCTTGTGATGATCAATAAGTGGAACCGAGTGGGCGTCGCGTGCGTCCTAGACTCCAGGAGGACGTGTGCGCGGGGATCAACGGGAGGCATCGGTGATACGTAAGGCGGCTACGGCTGTGCTGGCGGCTGCGGTGGTGTTGGTCGGGGGCGGGTGTTCCTCGTCGACTTCGGGGACGGCTTCGCCGGAGACGAGTGATCCGAAGGTGGCGACGGCGGCGTTATGGGACCCGTGCACGCAGGTTTCGGATGATGTGTTGCGACAGGTGGGCGCAGACCCATCAACCCGCGAATCCGGCGTGGGCGGTGTTCAAGTCGATGGATGGAAAGTCTGTTCGTGGTCTGCTGCGCCGATGCATGCTCGATCGTTGGTGGTCTGGTCGACGACCTTCTCGTTGGACGACATCAAGAACAAGCAAGACAACGTTGACTTCACGGCGGTTACCGTTGCTGGACGGCAAGGTTGGAAATTCCATCGAGCGAGTGATCGAAACAACGAGAAATGTGACCTTGTCTTCCCTGCTGCCACAGGCGCTTACCAGTTGTCGTTCTACAACAACGATCCGGGGGACTCCAAGGCGCCCTGTGACAGCGTGATGGCCGCCGCGCAAGACGTCGTGCCCCTGTTTCCGAAATAACTGGATGGTTGCGAACATGGCGCAAAGCGAAGATGTCACACTCTGGAAATTCCTGGCCGAGGAGTCGAAGGCCGGTCGTCTCGAACTGGACCCGTCGGTCTCACGCGATTGTCTGAAAGCGTGCGAGGATCAGCTTGCCGTCTATCGCGACTCCCGACAGATGCTGGGCAATATGTCGAACGTGACCGGACTCGGGGACTTTCCTGCTGCCGATCAACTCGCGAAGATGTTGGGCGCCAAAGCCATCGGCGGTGAGGGAGATTTCGACACGGCCTTCCGCGACCACATCGAGGTGCTCCAACTCATCCGCGACACCATCAAGCACTCCGTCGACCGCCTAGTCGACCATGACCAGCAGAACGCCGGCACCATCGCCGGCTCCGAAAACCACTGACCGGGGGAGCATATGGTACTTCCACTCGTCCCGCTGGTTGCCGCCCTCTGGGAGCAGCACAAGGGTGGCCCGCCCGACTCTTTCGGGAATGCGCAGGGTGATCAGAGTCCGGACGCGACGGCCGCGCGCAACCGGATCAATCAGATCGTGAACGGCGGATTCGGAGGGCAATACCAGAACCCGCAGGTCGGGCAGGACGCGTACAAGAACCCGCAGAACATCGACAATCTGTACGACCGCATTCAGAAGATGCAGCCCAGCACGGTGGTGACGTTGCACAACTTCTGGGAGGGGCTGCGGAACAAAATCGAGAACGGGCACAACACGTTCGGTCCGCAGATCCAGAAGGCCATTCAGGAGAAGTGGCAGGGTGCGGCGGCTCAGAAGACGGCCGAGGGCATCAAGAGTTTCACCGACAAAGAGAAGGATCTGGTGAGTTCCGCCCAGTTGGTCAGCGAGAAGGTGAAGCTGGTGCGCTCGGCGGTGGAGATCACCAAGCCTGCCGCGCAGCCGACCCCGCACACGAGTTGGACCAGCGACCTTGCCGGTTGGGTGCCGGGGCCGACGTGGAAACTCAACGACCACCGCAAAACTCAGGCCAACGCGGCGAACGAGCACCTGATCAACAACGTGTTCTACCCGGCCGTGCGCGAGAGTGACACGCAGGTGCCGTTGGCGCCTCGGCCATACAATCCCGTGAATACGCCCGACGACAACACCGAATGGAAGCCGTCGGGAGTTCCGCCGGTGGGCCCGCCCTCGAAAGGCCCTGACGATGGCCACGGCTCCGGTGACACCAATCAGCCGAAACCGCCGAATCCCGATCAGGGTACGGGTGACGGCACCGGACCGAACGCGGTCGACCCGTCGACACTGACCAACTCGGCGCAGAATCCCGCGAATACCACCTCGGCGAGCGCCAGCCCGGCGGGATGGGATCCTTCAGCGGCCGGCGCGCAGACCACCCCGTCGGCGGTGACGCCTTCGGGTATCGACCCGCGGACCGGGCTCCCCTACGGTTCGGGCGGACCAAGCGTGGCGGGAACCGGTGGCGGCTCCGGCAATTCGTCCGGTCGGGGTACATCGGTGCCAGGGTCCGGTGCGCCGGGGCAGGGGACAGCTCGTGGGCTGGCTACCGGTGTGGGCAAGGGCGCAGCCGGGATGACCGGCATGCCCGGCATGCCCGGCATGATGCCGCCCGGCGCCAAGTCGAAGAAAGAGGACGAGAAGACCCACAAGTCCAAGATCAGCGAGGAGTTGGTGTCGCGGGACAACGGCGACGAACTGACCGGCCTCTCCGAGGGACAACGGCAGAAGACCGTCCCGCCGGTCTTGGGTGAATAGCCCATGGCAGGTTGGACTTTCAGCGCGCTCGGCTTCACCGTCCTGTGGCGTGCCGCCGGACACGACGTCCTGCCGTACCCCTTACAGTTCCGCTCCACCGCCGAAACATCGGACGAGCTGGAATCCCAGTGGAAAGCCGAAGCCGCCGACCTCGCCGGCCGCATCGACGACAACGCCGAAGCCGCGGTTCGTATCCTCCACGGCCCCGAATCACGCATCGAGATCGCCGGATTCGCCGCCGCGTCGAACGGTTCGGGCGATCTCGAGCAGATGGGCGATCCGCGCCACCGCGTCCGCATCCACGCGGCCGTGCACTACCGGCAGGCGGTCCTGGTCACCCAGCAACCGTCATCCGACCCGGAATCCGGTGGGACCGTGCGGATGTCGCTCCTGCGCGCCGAAAATCTCACCCGCCACCTGCTCGCCGCCATCCCAGGCCATCCCCGAGGCCCTGCAGGTCAACCGCGCCGACCTCACCGACGACGACCGCCCCTACACCGCATTCCACGACGACGCCCCCCGTTCACCACGTGACGAAGCCGCCCGCTTCTTCGAACGCCCCCGCAGCACCGTCCTCCACGTCGCCGTCTGCCCCGGCCCCGCCTGGGACCGCCGCCCCACCCCGGCCCGCGATTTCCACATCATGGATTACTCCGACGGCCGCTACCTCGTCCGCCACACCAAACACGACCTCCGCGCCGACCCCGCCGACACAACCATCGTCCAGAACCACCTGCAACGCCTCATCGACGCGACGGTCCAGGGCTTCCGCGAGGACAACGATCCGAGTTATGCGTGAAGGCCTGGACGCCGACGCGCGGTTTCTGAACGTCGGTAGGTTGTCCTGGGAAGGTTTGCGCGAAGAGGGGGAACGATGAGCACACCCGAACCGGCTGTTTCGGCGGACCTGGAGCAGGTGAAGGCGCTGGGCGTCACGGCGCTCGGGATCGCGAATCAGTGTCGCGACGGACTGACCGCTCTCGAGGCCGACGTCCGCGAGGTACTGGAGGGCTGGACCGGTAACAATTCCGACGCCTTTTCCGCTGGGTGGGACGAATTCCATCAGGGCGCGGTCGAGGTATGGGATGCGCTGGTCGAGTTGGCATCCAAGCTCGGGGTAACCGCCGACACTCTCCGTACGACGGATCAAACGTCGGCCACCGGCATCAGCTCAAATATCCCGATCGCAAGAGGATAGTGAAGGTGCATTTGCCGTGATGGAAAAGTTGGAAAGCTTCCTTCTGTATCACGTGTCGGATGATTGGGCGCCCGTCGGTGAATTCGATGGAACGGTCGAGGCGGTGGCACCGAGCGAGTATTCGCGTGCCAATGTGCTCGCCATTATCAAAGAGTTGGCCGACAACGGGTACATCCGCCTCGGCGCCTTTCCTGGTGGTGGGCGCGGCTGGGAGCCGTGGGATGTCTCGGTTGACGAGGCTATCCGTCGAATCTCCAACGGCTACAACGGCATCCCGGGCTACCTGGACATCGCTGACGACGAGATCGGGTCGTGCGAAATCTTTCGCGCCGCGATCACTGAAACTGGTAGAGAGCGGCTGCACGCGCTGGGGGATCCTTACGAAAAGTACGGTGACCCATGGGAAGACGATCCCTATCTTCATTCGTAATATCAAACGGCTTCTGGGGTAAGACTAATTCGGCGGAATTCCCAAATTCGGACGTGATACTTCAGAGTCGATCGGTGAGCTTGTCTCGCCACGCAACCCAGGCGCGGACCACCGACATGTCGAAGTCGGGGCCGTGTACCTCCAGCGTGAATGTCGTCACGCCCTGTTCCAGGAGTTCGGCTCCGACCAACTCGGGGGCGCCCTGTACTCCTGCCGACAGTTCGATTTCCCCCGGATCGCGGCCGATATCCGCGCAGTGCTTGATCAGTATCTGTTTCTTGCGGGCGAATTCGGCGCCGGAGGAGAACCAGTGCCAGATGTCGGCGTGCTGGGCTACCAGCCGCAGGGTTTTCTGCTCGCCGCCTCCGCCGATCAGTACCGGGATCTTGCGGATCGGGGGTGGGTTGAGGTCGGCGAAGCGCTGTTCGATTCGGGGGAGTGCGTCGGCGAGTGTCTGCAGTCGAGCGGTGGGGGTGCCGAAATCGTAGCCGTATTCGGCGAAGTCGCGTTCCATCGCGCCCGCGCCGATGCCCAGGAGCATTCTGCCGCCGCTGATGTGGTCGATGGTGCGGGCCATGTCGGCGACCAGGTCCGGGTTGCGGAAGCTGACGGAGGTGACCATCGGGCCCAGATGCACGCGCGACGTCTGTTCGGCCCAGGCGGCGAGCATGGTCCAGCATTCGAAGTGCTTGCCGTGCTCGTCTCCGGAGATCGGCAGAAAGTGGTCCCAGTTGAAGATGATGTCCACGCCGATGTCTTCGGCCTCGGCGGCGGCGCTGCGGATAGCTGGGTAGTCGACGTGTTGCGGGGCGATCTGCACACCGATCCGAATGGGTCGCGGGCTCGCAGTGGGCATGATCGGCAGCCTAATGGAGCGTGTCCGCGGAAGGGATGGCTTCGATTGCTCTGATCACGGACGGTTCAACGGCTATGGCCTCCCGCCGACCGCCGGTTCGAACTGGCACTCTGCGGGTATTTTCGTGCCTTTCGAAGGTTGACAGAAGGGTCCTGTACATGGCCCTGGCGCGAGAACGAATTGTCTTCTGTGGGAATAAGTCTCGTCGGTCCGCAGCTGTATAGAATCGCGTCTGTCACGGTGGATCCGGACCGATGCCTCGGCCACGAATACCGGGCGCCACGCACCCGGAGATGCAAGGAGAACTGATGCCCGGACCGGAGTTTGCGACGCTACGCGATCAGGTAGCTGCCCTCCAGGCAAAGACCATCTCGGCGACCGAACTGCTCGAACTGAGCATTGCCCGGATCGAGAAGTTCGACGAGAAGGTCAATGCCGTAGTGGTGCGGGATTTCGACCGCGCTCGCGTCGCGGCGGAGCAGGCCGATGCGGCATTGGCCCGGGGCGAGGACGCGCCGCTACTCGGCGTTCCGGTCGCGGTGAAGGAATCGTTCAATATCGCCGGTCTGCCGACCACGTGGGGACTTCCGGACGCGAAGGGCTGGGAGCCGGCCGAGGACGCGGTGCTGGTGTCACGTATCAAGGCAGCGGGCGGGGTTGTCGTCGGCAAAACGAATGTGCCGTTCTTCCTGCGTGATTGGCAGTCCTACAACGACATCTACGGCACGACCAACAATCCGTGGGATCTCACCCGTTCACCCGGCGGCTCGTCCGGAGGGTCGGCCGCCGCGCTCGCGGCGGGCTACGTCTCGCTCGCACTCGGCTCCGATATCGGCGGCTCCTTGCGGGTTCCGGCGCATTTCTGCGGCGTCTACTCGCACAAACCGTCCCGCACACTGCTGCCGGGGCGCGGACACATCCCGCCCCGCACCCCGGCGCTGGCGGCTCCGCCAGACCTTCCCGTCGTCGGGCCGATGACCCGCAGCGCCGCCGATCTGACCTTGGCGACACGGCTGCTGGCCGGGCCCGACGACGCGGAGGCGGTCGCCTACAAGCTGGAGCTGCCACCGCCGCGCGGCGATGAACTCGCACAGTTCCGCGTGCTGGTCGTCGACAGCCATCCGCTGGTGCCCACCTCCACCGTGATTCGCGACGGTTTCGAACGGATCGCGCAGGGGCTCGAGAAGGCCGGTGCGGTGGTCGCGCGGCAGAGCGCGCTCCTGCCCGACCTCACGCTGACGGCGAAAACCTATTTCACACTGCTGATGTCGCAATTCGGCGCCGATGCCTCGCCCGACGCCATCCGGGCGATCCAAGCCGTCGTTGCCGAGATCCCGCCGGACACCGACACCATCGAGGCGGTCATTCAACGCGCCTTCGTTGCCAGCCACGGCGACTGGATCAAGGCCGACCGGGTTCGCATCGGCCTCGCAGACCGATGGCGACACCTGTTCGATGAATTCGACGTGGTGCTGTGCCCGATCACGCCGACACCCGCCTTCCCTCACGACCATTCGGCAATGGACACCCGCACGCTCGATATCGACGGCACCGCCTACCCGTACAACTACAACCTGGTCTGGGCGAGTATCGCCACCCTCCTCGGCCTCCCGGCCACCGCGGCACCGATCGGACGCTCGCCGGAAGGGCTGCCCTTCGGCACGCAGATCATCGGGCCCTATCTCGAAGACCCGACGACCCTGCGCTTCGCCGAATTGCTCGAGCAGGAGTTCGGCGGATTCACCCCGCCGCCCGGCTTCGAATAGGTTCCTGCCGTCGACCGAAGAGGCGGCGCAAGCGTCTGCGCTCGAATTCGGTTCAGGAGGGTCGTCAGGCGTCATCACGACTGACGACCCAGCTGTCCGCGCTCCCCGGACTCACTTGTTGGCAATTCACCGGGATTCAGCAGCCTGCTTGGAACGGGTAGCAGGTTGCTCCTCCTTCCGCAGGTGATGTCGAACGCTGTTGTGTGTGCGGTGATTCGGTGGTCGGCGTTGGTGAGATCGAGGCTGGGGTTGCCTTCTCCGGCGGGCGGACCTGGGATGGTGCCGGTTGGGAACCGGGTTGGGCGCGGGGGTGGTCTTTGCCGGCCATGTAGCCGATGCCGCAGACGAGGATCAGGGCGGCGGCGATTCCCAGGAGTGCGGTGCGGAGGCGGTGGTTTGCCGGGGGTTGGGGTCGAGGGCCGACGTTCGTGAAGTCTGTGTCCGGCTCGTGCCGGTTGGGCTCCGGCGCGTCAGCCTGGGGGGACGTGATCGGCGTGGTGGGGGCGACGGTGTTGGACAACGAAGGGGTGAGGGTCGGCTCGTCCGTTTTCCGGGGAGGGGCTGACGGGGGGATCGGGGCGGACTTCGTGGGCTCCCTCGTTGGGACATCCGCGCCAGTCGGTGCAGGTGTCGAATCGGATGTCGACGCGACAGCCGGTGTGGGATCCACTCTCGGTGCGGGTGCGGGTGCGGGTGCGGGTGCGGGTGCGGGTGCGGGTGCGGGTGCGGGTGCGGGTGCGGGTGCGGGTGCGGGTGCTGGGGTCGACGCGGCCGATTCTGGATCTCCCTCCCGCCGAGCCGCCGGCATTTCGGTCGGAAAGCCTTCCGCCACCAGGTCGGCGTAGAGCCGCCGGCGGCTTTCGGCGTCGCGGGTGCGGTCGACTCGCAGGGCCGTCAGTACGGTAACGACCAATTCGGCTGTCCATGGGGTTCGGTCGCGGTGCTGGGCGGTGCGGCCGAACCACGAGTACAGCTGGGAGGCGCTGTCGCCGAGCAGGACGGTGAAACCGCCGGGCATCGGGCCCTTGTCGAGGGTGAGCGTGTTGCCGGACTTGGGCATGAGCAGGATCAGGCCGTCGACGAACGGTTCCGGGCCGCGTGTCAGTTCGGCGACGAAGGTTCGCAGGGCGGAGACGGGCCTGCGTACTTGGTGCAGGGGGTTGAGGCCGTCGCCGCGGAGTGGGACCGGGTCGCCGTGGATGCCGGGGGCCGACCACCGCTCGTTCATCGAACAGGACAGCGGTCCGCGGGCCTTCTTGCGTAGCGCGTCGACCTCGATGACAGCCACCGCGTGCGGGGTGAAAACCAGGAGTCCGGCTTCGGTGCTCCCGCCGTCCAGCCTCGGGACGTAGACGCCGGAGACGGCGATTCCGGGCTGGGTGACGTAGTTCGCGAGCCATTCGACGACCTGCTGTTCGGTCTTCGGTTTGGTGATGTCGCCGTTGATTATCAGCATGGCCGGTTCGACCTCCAGAAGCGTTGTAACACATCAACGTTAACCGAGGGCTTCCACGAGAAGTCCCGTGATAACACTGCGCTACAAGGGCTTTCGCGACGTCGCCGCTGGTGGGCTGCTAGAGCGGGGATTCTCGATCGAAAAGTGAGATGAGACAACAGATTCCGACCGGACGGAATATCAGCTCGACCCGATCGCTCGACGCTTCCGGGAAATCCTGGCCTGGCTCGGCCTTCCACCTGGTCGGTGCCTGCGAGGGCCGGTACGCCCGGCCGGTCTCCGTGCGAATGTGCGCCCGATGCAGGCTGCCGATGCCGACACCGAGGCGTCTTCGCCCCCGGCTGGTCGGGCCGTCGCAACCCCTGGGTTGGCATCACTGCCGACATCTCGCGCCTTGGTGTCACCGATGTGAGGCGGCCCTGTCGACGCCTCACGTACGGTATCGATATTCTCGGCTATGGAATTATCATTCTCGTTGAGGGAGAATGCTTCCATGCCTGACACGCCTCGCCCTGCCACAGCACTCGACGACGCCCCCGCGCCCGATAGCGCCGACGCGGTCTACTGGGACCCGTTCGACCGCGAGATCGCCAAGGATCCCTACCCGATCTATCGGCGGATGCGGGCGGAAGCGCCGCTCTACTACAACGACAAGCACGACTTCTATGCCCTCACCCGCGCGTCGGATATCGATCCGGCGCTGCTCGATTGGGAGACGTACTCGTCGTCGCGGGGGCCGATCCTGGAGATCATCAAGGCAGGGATCGAGATTCCGCCGGGCACGTTGCTGATGGAGGATCCGCCGGCGCACGACATTCACCGCGCGCTGCTCAAGCGGGTGTTCACACCCCGGCGGGTGATGTCGCTGGAGCCGCAGATCCGCGACCTGTGCCGGCGGTCGCTGGACCGGCTCGCCGGGAAAGACCAGTTCGATCTGATGACCGCGTTCGCGAACGAGGTGCCGATGCGGGTGATCGGCATGCTGCTCGGCATTCCGGAGGCCGATCAGCAGACCGTGCGCGACAAGGCCGACAGCGCGCTGCGCACCGAACCCGGGCAGGGGATGCAGATCTCCGACAAGGCGATTCCGGATGCGGAGCAGTTCGCGCAATACATCGACTGGCGCGCGGACAATCCGTCCGACGATCTGATGACCGAGTTGATGCGCGCCGAATTCGTCGACACCGAGGGCGTGACGCGGACGTTGACGCGCGACGAGATCCTGACCTATGTCTCGGTCGTCGCCGGAGCCGGTAACGAGACCACCGCCAGGCTGATCGGCTGGCTGGGGGCGCTGCTCGCTCGTCACCCCGAACAGCGCGCCGAACTCGTCGCCGATCCGAGCCTGATCCCGAACGCGATCGAGGAGACGCTGCGGTTCGAGCCCACCGGGCACGCCATCGCCCGCTACGTCACGAAAGATGTGGAGCTCTACGGGACCACCGTGCCCGCCGGGAGCGCGATGATGCTCCTGATCGCGTCGGCGAACCGTGACGAGGAGCGCTGGGACGGTCCCGAGCGGTTCGACATCCACCGCAAGATCAGCAACCTGCGCACCTTCGGCCTCGGCACCCACTTCTGCCTGGGCGCGGCGCTGGCCCGGCTGGAGGGCCGCGTAGCGCTCGAGGAATTGCTGCGCCGCTTCCCGACCTGGGATGTCGACTGGGACAACATCACTTTGTCATCGACCTCGACGGTGCGGGGCTGGGAGACGTTGCCGATCACGGTGAGCTGACGGATCCGCCCGGTCGGCGTCGTATTCGCCCGCACCCGGGATCGAATGCGGCGCAGCGGCTTCCGGCGCCGCCGCACAGCAGGGCCGTCACAACGGCGCGCGCCGGAGCGTCGGCATATGCGCGTGCCGGCCCGACGCCGCTGTCGTGTTCGCGTGTGCCGAGAGCGAATGCGGCGCAATCGCTTCCGGCGCTGCCTCACCGGCATCGGCATCGCAACCTCTCGTGTCGGAGCCTCGGCATGTGCGCGTCGGCGTCGCCGCCGTGTGATCGACCGTTCCGGGTAGGCGGAACCGCAGGGCGACAGCAGAGTTCACCGAACTGTCGATTCCGGGACGTTCCGGTATGTCAGAGTCTGACGGTATGGGTGTTCTGCGGCGCATGGCGGCCGGTGGTGTCGTCGCGATGAGTCTGGTCGCGCTGTCCGGATGCGGTGGGGGCAGCGAAACCGCACATCAGGGCGCGATACCTCTGGTGTCCACCGGCGACCTTCCGTCGGCGCAGGCCGGTGAGGTGCATCTGTTCGGGTTCAACGATCTGCACGGCCATCTGGAACCGCCGGAGGCGAGCAACGGGCAGGTGGGGGAGTACACCGCGGGTGGGGCGGCGTACCTGGCCACGCATCTGCAGCGGTTGCGGGCGGCGTATCCGGACAGTGCGGTGGTGTCGGCGGGGGACAATATCGGGGCGAGTCCGCTGGTGTCGTCGCTGTTTCACGACGAGCCGACGATCGACTTCCTGAATCAGGCAGGGGTCGCGGCGTCGGCGGTGGGTAATCACGAGCTCGACCACGGCGTCGTCGAGCTGGGACGGTTGCGGGCGGGCGGTTGTGCGCTCGACGGGTGCTCGCCGGGGGAGCCGTTCACGGGTGCGCGGTTCGATTTCCTCGCCGCCAATCTCACCGATTCCCGCGGTGAGCCCCCGGCCGGGGTGCGGCCGTGGACGATGCTGACGATCGGCGGGCACAAGATCGGTGTGGTCGGTGTGGTGACGCCGGATACGGTGAATCTCGTTTTCCCCGAAGGCATTCGCGGCTACACCTTCGGCGAGGAGGCCGAGGCGATCAACAAGTACGTGCCTGCCATGAAGCAGGCCGGTGCGGAAACCGTTGTCGCCCTGGTGCACGACGGCGGTGCGCAGGGCACACCGGCGAAGACCACCGACTACAACGGTTGCGCCGACATCAGTCCCGATGTGCCGGCGTTGGCGGCGCATACGGATCCCGCCGTCCGGGTGCTGCTCACCGGGCACAGCCATCAGGCCTACAACTGCGAATTCGACGGCAAGGTGGTGACCCAGGCCGCGTCCTACGGCCGCCTGATCACCGACGTGACACTGCGGTTCGACCACGGGAAGGTGTCCGCGCACGCGGTGAACCGGGTGGTCACGCGCGATGTCGCTCCCGATCCGGCGGTGGACAAGTTGATCGGGTTCTTCTCCGGCCAGGCGGCGCCGCGAGCGCAACGGGTGGTGGGCACCGCCACGGCGCCACTGACGCGCAGCGATCGCGGCGGCGGTGAATCCCCGCTGGGTGCGGTGATCGCCGATGCGATGCTCGACGTCACCCACGATTCGGCTCGAGCCGTCGCGGCGTTCATGAATCCGGGCGGGGTGCGCGCCGATATCGGTCCCGGGCCGATCACCTACGGCAGCATCTACGAGACGCAGCCGTTCGGCAATCAGGTCGTCACCGTGACCCTGACCGGCCGCCAGATCCTGGACCTGCTGGAACAGCAGTGGGACAACAAGAGCAAACCGGCCGTGCTCTCGGTCGCGGGCATCTCCTATGCCTACGACGACAAGGCCGCGCCGGGGCACAAGGTGGTCGCCGACTCCGTCCGCATCGGCGGCCAGCCCGTGAATCCGGTCGCGACCTACCGGGTGACCACCAACAACTTCCTCGCCTCCGGCGGCGACGGATTCGCGGTGTTCACCCGGGGTACGGACACGACGGTCGGCCCGACCGATCTGGACGCCTTGGAGACCTACCTGCGTGATCGGGGAACGGTCGGCCCGCCGGAGGAGCGTGTCCAACGCCGGTGAACGAGCCCGTGACACTCGGAAACACCGCGTGCCATCCGGCCGTATCTTGTTTTCATGAGCCCCAAATCCGAGAATACCCAGCACGACCTCGGACGACTCGTATCGCTACGGCGACGCCGCAGGTTTGTTGCGCGTCTCGACTTCGCCTCGATGTCCCGCGCAACTCCGGCTCTCGATGTGAGCAGCTTCCGCGCGGACCAGGATCACACGGCGGATCAGGAATCGGACGATCCGTACGAGTGCTGATCCTCCCGACCGGACCGGGAAATCATCGACACGACCATCACGATCCGCCGCGTTGGACGACCGACTTCCCCGCAGGGGCCCGAGAACGAATGCGACCCGATTCCGTTCGACATGGAGGCCGGTCGGGCGTACGGCAGGGTCTGTGCCGCCGTGATCGCTCGCGCCGGTAGAGGCTGACCTTCGGGGCGCGATACGTCGACTTAGCCCACATTTGTGCTCGCAGCAGGCACAATGCGGACATGCGCGGCGGGCGGGAGCAGCCAGCAGCAGACCGCCGGGCGGGACGGGAGCCGGGCGGGGGTGGGGCGCGGAAACGGCACGGGCGGCATTACACGCCGCCGCGGTTGGCGGCGTTTCTCGCGGAGCGAATGCTCGCGCATGTGCGACCTGGTCGTGAATTGTCGGTGCTCGATCCCGCCTGTGGGGATGGGGAGTTGTTGTCGGCGGTGGCACGCGTTGCCGCGCAACGCTTTCCGGGTACTTCCCTGCATCTGGTGGGGTACGACCTGAATGCCGCAGCGGTTGACGAAGCTCAGGCCAGGGGTGTGGCGTGGAACAGCCGATTCGGGAGCTCGTCGCAGGTCTGGCCGGAGAAGGGCACCGCCGGATCGTGGGCGGGATCGCGGGTGGCCAAGGGCGTCGGTGCGTCTTTCGATGCGGTGTCTGGGGCCGATGCCGCGCCGCCGAATCGTGTCGTGATCGATTGGCGGGTGGGTGATTACCTCTGTGCCGTAACCGAGTTGGCCGACGCCCACTTCGATGCCGTGATCACGAACCCGCCGTATGTGCGGACCCAGCAGCTGGGCGGCGCGACCGCGCAGATGTTGAGCAAGCAGTTCGGGTTGTCGGGACGTATCGATCTGACCCACCCGTTCGTCGCGACGATTCCGCGGTTGCTGCGGCCCGGCGGAGTGCTGGGTCTGCTGTGCGCCAACCGATTCCTCAGCACGAAGGCGGGGGCGAATCTGCGGGCGTTGCTGTATGCGGAGCTGACGCCGGTGGAGCTTTACGACCTCGGGGATACTCGGCTGTTCGAGGCGGCGGTGCTGCCCGCGGTGACGATCGCTGTGCGCGGGCGCGAGAAACGAACCTGCCGGTTTGTCACGGCCTACGAGTCGGAGCGCGAACCGACGGCCGAGGCCGACCTGTTCGACGCTTTGGTCGGCCCGGCCGATTCCGTGGTGGAACACGGCGGGCGCCGCATCGCGGTGGAGACCGGAACGCTGTGGACCGGTGCGCACGACAGCGCGGGGCGAGTGCGGAATCCGGAGCCCGGTATGGCCCCCTCCGTGGCGTCGGCCAGCGGGAAGTCACCGTCGAGCGAAAAGTCCATGGCGAGTGGAGAGTCGCCAGTGGGCGCAAGCCTAGCGGGGGCGAGCCGACCCGCCGGTGGTGTTTCGGCGCACCGCAGCATCTGGATCGGTCGCGAGCATGACGCTGAATCCGGGATGGCAGGGACACCCGTCGAGGGTGTCGACGCCGACGTGAAGTGCGAAGACGAATCGCTCACGAGCACTTTCGATCCCGCGACTCCGTGGCGCATGTCGCGCCCGGATACCGACGCCTGGTTGGCGCGAATCGCCGCCGGCACGTGGCGCACATTCGGTGAGGTCGCGCGAATCAGGGTCGGAATCAAGACGAATGCGGATCGAATCTTCATCTCCGACCGTTGGGAGGATCGGCCGTGCTGCCCGGAGCCCGAGCTGCTCCACGGGCTACTGACTCATCACGATCTCGTTCCGTGGCGAATCGCCCGCGCCCACGATACTCGCGTGCTGTATCCCTACGACGCTTCCTGTACCTGCCGCACACCGATCGACCTGAACGAATACCCGCGCGCCGCAGCCTATCTCGCTCAGCACAAGGACACTCTGGCCGCTCGCGACTACCTCACCGGCACCGGGCGGGAGTGGTTCGAGATCTGGGTGCCGCAGCGACCGCATCTGTGGTGCCGGCCGAAGGTGGTGTTCCCGGATATCAGTGTGGCGCCGCGGTTCGCGCTCGACCGCAGCGGGGCGGTGGTGAACGGCGACTGCTACTGGATGTCGCTGGCCGATATCGGCGACGAGCGCCTCGCCTATTTGCTGATGGGCGTGGCCAATTCGACGCTCGGGCTGCGGTTCTACGATGCCGTGTGCGGAAATCGGCTCTATGCCGGGCGGCGGCGGTGGATCACGCAGTACGTCACCCGGCTTCCACTGCCCGATCCGAATACCGGTGCGGGACAGAAGCTCACCGATCTGGCCGGCGACTTGGCCAACGGTGGAGCCGAACCTGATGCCGCGCTGCTCGACCGGCGGGTGGCAGCGGCGTTCGGGCTGGGCGAGACCGGGTAGGCACACCCGCGTGGCGGTCAGGCGGTGCGCCCGCCGACCATCGGCAGCAAGGTCCGCCGGGCGAAGGCGCGGGCGGCCTCCGCATCCGAGAGCGGAATCAGCCCGTCGGGCGTCAATGCCAGCGATTGCGCCAGCCGGGCCATGATCTCGGCGACGAGGTCGGCATCGAAATCCAGCTCGGCGTTGGTCTTCTGCAGACCGCGCAGCTTGTCGCCCAGATAGGCGCGGCCCACCGCGAGGATCGGGCCGGCGTCGGTGGTCAGTCGGGGCAGGATCAGCTCGGGTTCGGTGCGCAGCAGACGCTGCAGCAGCTCGTTGTGCGCCAGCGCGGTGATGAAGACGACGAAGATCTCCACCAGCTGATCCTCGTTGTCGGTGATGCTGCCGACCCGCTGTTCGATATCGGCGACGAAGCGCTGGGCCTCGCGCACGCTCACCGCCTCGACCAGATCGTTCTTCGATTCGAAGCGGCGGTACAGCGTGGCCGGGCTGATGCCGGCGCGGCGCGCGATCTCACCCATGCTGGTGCGCTTGATCCCGAAGTCCAGGAAGGCCGACAGGGCGCTCTCGAGCAGCTGCTCACCGTCGGAGCGGGGCTTCTCGAGGATGCGGGCCAGGATGGACGGAACAGGGGGCATGGGGTCTCCAGTCGAGTCGGCGAATGACCGCGTCGATGCGGAAGGCTGACGATCATTATCTCATCGCGCCGGACCGCCACCGACTTCCCCGACTGCCCGCGCTCATCGTAGATTGAGGGCGTCCATTTCCTGCTCGATCGCATTCGCGGCGAAATCGCTTCCGCTGGAACGTAATTCGTGGACCCGGCGCTGTAGCGCCTCGATGCCACCGGGTTGGGCCGCGATATCGGCCACACTGATCCGCCCCTTGGGTCGGTGCATACCGGACTGCTCGTACGACACCGTCTAACCTCCTGCATACCCACGTCGCAGTACGCCGCCCGAGGCGATGATTCACTGCCGCGGACCGCGAACATGCTGCGACGATGCTACCAAGAGATCAACATGGACGCTTGACCAGTGTGGCCCGTCTCACAGCTGGGTGCCGGTGTCGCGGTGAGTGCTCATATTGTGCAGATAGACCGCGGCGTTGAGCTTGATGCGATCGCGTTCGGCCTCGCCGAGTTCGCGCCGCACCTTGCCCGGTACGCCCGCGACCAGGGAGCCGGGCGGAATCTTCGCCCCCTCGGGAATCAGGGCGTTGGCGGCGATCAGACTGCCCTCACCGATCACCGCGCCGTTGAGCACGGTCGCGCCCATGCCGACGAGAACGTCGTCGCCGATCGTGCAGCCGTGCAGGATCGCGTTGTGGCCCACCGATACTCCGCTGCCGACCCGCAGTGCGAAACCCGGATCGGCGTGCAGGACGCACCCGTCCTGGATGTTGGTGCCGGCGCCGATCTCGATGTCCTCCAGATCGCCGCGGATCACCGCGCCGTACCAGACGCTGACCTGTTCACCCAGCCGCACCCGGCCGATCACCGTGGCCGTCGGCGCCACCCACGCGGTGTCGTCGATCTGCGGCTCGTGCTCACCCAGCTTGATCCTCATGCAGGTCAACATAGCTGGCCCGGAACTGGGCGCGATGTGCGGCCGGTGGCAGCCCGAGGGTGCGGTGGAAATGGTGGCGCAGATTCATCGCGGTGCCCAGGCCGGTCTCGGCGGCGATGCGGTCCATCGTGTCGTCGGTGGATTCCAGCAGCAGCCGGGCGCGGTCGATGCGCTGATCGAGCAGCCAGCGCTGCGGGCTGGAGCCGGTGCGTTCGCGGAAGCGGCGGGTGAAGGTGCGCCGCGACATCAGGGCGGTGCGGGCCCAGCCGTCCAGATCGATCGGATGATCCAAATGTGTTCGCGCCCAGACCATCGCGTGTTCGATCGGATCGTCGTCGTCGGCGTCGGGCACCGCGAGCGGTATGTACTGTGCCTGTGACCCGGCACGGTAGGGGGCCAGGACCAGGGTGCGCGCGAGTTCGGTCGCGGCGCGGGCGCCGTGGTCGGCGCGTACCAGGTGCAGGCAACAGTCCAGTGCCGCAGCCACTCCCGCGGAGGTGACCACAACGCCGAGGTCGGTCCACAGCCGATCCGCGCGCACGGTCACCGCGGGAAACGCGCGGGCCAGGGCCGTGGCCAGACCCCAGTGAGTGGTGACTTCGCGTCCGTCCGCCAGACCGGTCGCGGCGACGACCCAGGAACCGCGGCACAATCCGACGATGCGGGCGCCGCGGTCGTGCGCGCGCCACAGCGCCGACGAAATAGACTCGGGAACAGGGAGTTCCGGGTTCCAGCTGGGAATCACCACGGTCTCCGCGCGGTCGATCGCCTCGGGGCCGTGGCGCACGACGAGGTCGAAATCGCCGGGGGTGCTCAGTATTCCGGGTACCTCGGCGCAGGTGAGCACCTGGTAGGGCGCGCTGTGCTGCACGCTGGTGCCGATGCGCCCGAACACCATTCCGGGAACGGACAGATGAAACGGGCTGATCCCGTCGAAGGCGACCACCGCGACCACATGCATGGCCCGATCTTATCGAAGCATGGCCTGCGGGCCACTGTTGGAACCTGCCCGATCGGTACAGGCTGTTGCTCATGACGAACACGCTCTCCACCACGGTCGAACTCCTGCACATCGGCGGCCCCACCGTCCGGCTGAACTACGGCGGGCTGGTCTGGTTGACCGATCCGACCTTCGACGAACCCGGCGACTACTCCGCCGGCGCGCTCACCCTGCACAAACTGACCGGACCGGCAGTCGCGGCGGAGCAGGTCGGCCCGGTGGACGTGGTGCTGCTGTCGCACGATCAGCATCCCGACAATCTCGATCCGGCCGGGCGCGACGTCATGGCCGGCGTCGAGACCGTGCTGTCCACGCCGGAAGCGGCCGGACGACTGGAAGGTGTTCGGGGACTGACGGTGTGGGAGTCGGTGACCCTCGGCGCCGTCACGGTCACCGCGGTACCCGCACTGCACGGGCCGGAGGGAGCCGAGGCGTTGAGCGGCACGGTCACCGGCTTCGTGTTGCAGGCCGAGGATCTGCCGACGGTGTACATCTCCGGCGACAACGCCTCCATCGACTACGTCGAGCGCGTCGTGGCGCGATTCGGCCGGATCGATATCGCCCTGCTCAATGTCGGCGCCGCCAACGTGGGCCGGTTCGAGGATCGCGACGTCACGCTCAACGCGCGCACGGCGCTGGCCGCGGCACAGATCCTCGGCGAGGCGGTCGTGGTGCCGGTGCATGCCGAGGGCTGGGCGCACTTCACCGAGACGCTCGATCACCTGCGGCGCACCTTCGGCTACGGCGGGCGTGCGAAGCAGCTGCGGATCCCGCCGCTGGGCGAGTCGATCACGGTGTGAGGAGGACGGCGGGCGGCCGGGCGCGGATCGATTGCCGATTGGTTGCGGTTCGGCGAATCACCGCGACATGATCATGGCGCCGCGCCCGGATCAGGGCCACGATGGCGGTATGAGAATCGGGGTTCCACGCGAGATCAAACCGCAGGAGAGCCGGGTCGCCCTCGCCCCGGCCGGCGCCGTCGAACTCACCCGGCACGGTCATCGGGTGCTGATCGAATCCGGCGCCGGACTCGGGTCCGGATTCACCGACGCCGATTACGCGGCCGCCGGGGCGACCATCGCTGAGTCCGCCGACGCCGTGTGGGACGAGGCGGAATTGGTGTTGAAGGTGAAAGAGCCGGTCGCCCCTGAATATTCACGTATGCGCGCCGGGCAGGTGCTGTTCACCTTCCTGCACCTGGCGGCCTCCCGGAAATGCACCGACGCCGTGCTGGCCTCCGGTGTCACCGCCATCGCCTACGAAACCGTGCGCGGACCCGACGGATCGCTACCGCTGCTGACGCCGATGAGCGAGATCGCGGGCAAACTCGCACCGCAGGTCGGCGCCTATCACCTGATGGCGCCCGAAGGTGGCGCCGGTGTGTTGCTGGGCGGTGTGCCGGGGGTGCGGCCGGCGGAAGTGGTGGTGATCGGCGGCGGGGTGGCCGGCACGAGTGCGGCGACGGTCGCGGTCGGAATGGGTGCGCGGGTGATCGTGCTCGACACCAATCCGGTGCGGTTGCGAGAACTCGATGTCCGGTTCGCCGGGCGCGTCACCCCGCTCGCCGCCAATGCCGCCGATATCGAGCGGGCCGTCGTCGCCGCGGATCTGGTGATCGGTTCCGTGCTGGTGCCGGGAGCCCGTGCGCCGCAACTGGTTCCGGACACCCTGGTGCAGCGGATGCGGCCGGGGACCGTGCTGGTCGACATCGCCATCGACCAGGGTGGATGTTTCCAGAGCTCACATCCCACCACGCACGCCGAACCGACCTTCGCCGTGGCGAATTCGCTGTTCTACTGTGTCGCGAACATGCCCGGCGCGGTCCCGCACACCGCCACGGTCGCGTTGACCAACGCCACCCTGCCGTATGTGCGGACCATCGCCGATCTCGGCTGGCAGGAGGCCTGCCGGGCCGACCCGGGGCTCGAGGCCGGGCTCACTGCCGATGCGGGACAGCTCTATTCCGCGGCGGTGGCGCGGGCGCACGGTCTGGTCGGGGTCGGTCCCGGCGCGAGGTGGCACGCCTGATCGAGCCGAGCCTGATCGAGCCGCGTGTGATCGAGCCCGGTCTCACATCGTCCAATCCGGTTCGCCCTCGGGCAGATCGTGCAGCTTCTCCGGGTTGCGGACGATCGCGATCGAGGTGATGCGGTCCTCTTCGACGGTGAAGGCCATGATTCCCAGATGGTTGCCGTCGAACACCATGAGCCCGGGCAGCCCGTTGACCTGAACCATGCGCGCCCACGCACCGGTGCCGGCGCGGTACCAGCCGAAGTACAGCTTGGCCACCAGCTCGGCGCCCTGCACCGGCTGCCGGATCGCCGGCACCCGCCCGCCCCCGTCGGCGGTCAGGGTGACGTTCTCGTCGAGCACACCGAGCAGGCCACTCAGATCGCCGGACCGCCACGCCGTCGAGAAGGCCGAGACCACCCGCTCGTGTTCGTCGCGGGAGGCGGGGAAGCGTGGGGTGCCGTCCTCGACGTGTTTGCGGGCGCGGGAGGCGAGCTGGCGGACGGCGGCGGGGGTGCGGCCGACCACGTCGGCGACCTCGGGACCGGTCATGCCGAAGATGTCCTGCAGGACGAAGGCGGTGCGTTCGGCGGGGGAGAGCGATTCGAGAACCACGAGCAGGGCGGTGGTGACGCGCTCGTCCTGCGAGATGCGGTCGGCCGGGTCGTCCCAGCTGGTGACCTCCGGTTCGGGCAGCCATTCGCCGACGTACTGTTCGCGCCGCGCCCGGGCCGAACCCAGCTGATCCAGGGCGAGGCGTCCGGTGACGGTGGTCAGCCAGGCCCGCAGATTGTCGATTCGATCACCGGGAGAACGGGTTTCGTACCAGCGTTGCAGCCGCAGCCACGCCTCCTGCACGACGTCGTCGGCATCGCTGAGGCTGCCCAGCGTGCTGTAGGCGACGCGACGCAGATACTGGCGGTGCTCCTCGAACTGCCGTGCCAGTTCGGTCTGGTCGATATCGTCGTGTCCGGTCGTCACAGGTGCCATCCTCGTCTCGCCGTGCGGGCCCGCCGCCGGGGTGCTTCCCCATGGTGACGATGCGGCCGCGCCGAGTGTGACATCGGGGTGCCGGAGGCGGCCGATAGTCTCGCCCGGTGCGATATGGAACGGCGCGGGCCGCGGGACTGCTGATCGGATTCGCGGCGGATCGGATATTCGGTGATCCGCGGCGGGGACACCCGGTGGCGCTGTTCGGGTCGGCGGCGGCCGCGCTGGAATCGCCCTGGTACCGCGATACGCGTGCCGCCGGGGTCGTGCACGAGATCGTCTTGGTGGGCGGGGTCGTCGCGCTGGGTGCCGGTGCGGAAATCGCCGGTCGGCGATCGGGAGCTCTCCGTGGGCGCCGCGCGGTGGCCTCGGCCGGAGCGGATCGGCGCAAGGGCGGTGGCGCGGCCGGTCGTACGCGGGACGGGTGCACCGACCCCCGAACAGCGGCGGGGCGTTCCGGCCTGCGCGCGGGGCTCGGCACCGTCGTGATCACCGCGGTCGGCACCTGGATCGCGCTCGGCGGCACCACACTCGCCCGGACCGGACGCGACATGGCGGACCGGCTGGAGGCGGGCGAGTTGAGCGGTGCGCGCGAGCTGCTGCCGTCGCTGTGCGGCCGCGATCCCGAGGTGCTCGATGCCGACGGATTGGCCCGCGCCGCAGTCGAATCCATCGCCGAGAACACCTCCGACGCCACCGTCGCACCGCTGGTGTGGGGTGCGATCGCGGGCGTGCCCGGCGTGTTGGGTTACCGCGCGATCAACACCCTCGACGCGATGATCGGCTATCGCAACGAGCGGTACCGCAACTTCGGCTGGGCCGCCGCGCGCGTCGACGATCTCGCGAATCTGCTGCCCGCGCGGGTGAGCGGTGCGCTGACCGTCGCGCTGGCTCCGCTGGTGGGCGGCCGGCCCGGTGATGCGTGGCGGGCGTGGCGCCGCGACGCCGGAGCACATCCGAGCCCCAACGCGGGGGTCGCCGAAGCCACGATGGCCGGTGCGCTGGGCGTCGCGCTGGGCGGGCGGACCGAGTACCGGCACGGGATCGAGATGCGGCCGGTGCTGGGCAGCGGGCGGACTCCGCAGGTGCCCGATCTGCGGCGAGCGGTGCGATTGTCGAACGGAGTGCAGCTGGCGGCCGCGGTGGCGGCGGCCGCGTATGCGCTCGGCCGCCGCCGGTCAGTTCGGGCCGAATTGCCGGAGTAGGGCCGCGGTGTCCAGGTATTGCCGGTCCCGCACGACCTTCGCGTCGGCGTCGAAGACCAGCACTTTGGCGTAGGCGATCTCGAACCGCCGGCCGGTCGCGGGGAGCACCGTCACACCGGCGACGACGAAGTCGTTCACCGCGGTGGCGCGGCCGACCAGTTCGGCGACCGCCGAGTTCGGCGCCGGGTGGAGCGCGCGAATGTCCTCGGCGTAGTCCGGGAACGCGGTGAACCAGGCGCGGCTCCAGTCCAGGGTGCCCGCGAGATCCAGCCGCAGACCGGTGCCGGTGTCGAATGCGTAGTCGCGGGCGCAAGTGGCCGCCCAGGCATCCCACTGCTGTCCGGTCCACGATCGCTGGACGGCGTCATAAGCCTGCTGGATGGCGTTCATCCGGTTCTCCGCTTCGTATCGAGTCAATCTAGCTATATCAATCTATAGTCAAATAGGTAGATCGAGCCAGAGCCGAAGCGAAGCGGGCGAATTCGGCGAGAGCCGGTCAGCGGCGGGCGTTGCCGTAGCGGTCGGCGAGGCGGTCGGAGGTGGAGCGTGGTTTGGCCGGTGGTGCGTCGGAGACGGGCGTGGTTTCGGAGTGCGTCTTCGGAGCCGGGTCCGAGAGGGCGGTGGCCGGAGTGCTGCTCGTGTCTTCGGTTGCGGCACTTGGTGATTCGGCTGCGGGCGATCCGGCGGTGCTCATCGCCGGAACCTGCTCACTCGGAGTGGCCGTGGCCGCCTCCGCGGCGGCGCGGTCGCGGCGGCGTTCGCGGATCTCGGCGTAGACGAAGTAGCCCAGGCCGAGCGGTGCCATGACACCGAACGCGATCCATTGCAGGCCGTAGGACAGGTACGGGCCCGCGTCCAGCTGGGGGAGTGCTTCCGGGGTGAAGGCGCCGGGCTGGCCGGCGTCCAACTGCAGATAGCCGCCGTGCTCGCCGGTGGCGAAGCTGGTCAGCGGCGTGCCGAGCACGGTGGAGAGCTGAGCGGTATCGACCGAGTAGACCTGACGCAGGCCGTCGCGGACCATCGGATCCTTGCCGGGGACGACGCCTTCGGATCTGCGGACCCGTCCCTCGATGTGCTGCGGACCCGACGGCGGTTCCGCGATCGTCGGCAGATCCGAGCCGTTCACCGCCGCGATCAGGCCGCGATCGACCAGCACGACCCGGCCGTCGTCGAGCCGGAACGCAGCCAGGACCCCGTACGCGGGCTGATCGTCGAGCCGCTGCAAACGCTCGACCACCATCGAATTCGGCACATAGCTACCGGTGGCGACCACCCGCCGCCATTCGGTGTCGGCCGGATTCGTCCCGGCCGGTGGTGTGCCCTCGCCGGTGTTCAGCAGGTTCTGCGCCGGAACCGGGTCGGCGTTCACGGAGGCGGCGATCAGGTTGTTGCGATGCGACGTCGAGGTGTTCTTGCCCAGCTGCCAGGGCGCGAGCACGGTGAAACACAGATAGGCGAACGCGACCACGACCACCGCCAGAATCGCCCAGCTGGGCCGCAGCAGGAATGTGAGCCGGCGCAGGATGTTCATTGCCGCGGTCCGGTCGTCGCGGGTTCGCCGAGTTGTTCGCGCACCCAGGCCAGCAGCGCCGGAACGGCCGCCTCGATCTGCTCGCGGACGAGCTCGAAATCGGTGTCGTCGCCGTAGTAGGGATCGGGCACGTCGTGATCGTCGGCGTCGGGGTCGAAGCTGCGCAGCAGTCGCCGCCGCGTGTCCGGAATCCGCAGCCGGGTCAGTTCCCGATCGTGGTTGGAATCCAGGGCGATCAGCAGATCGGCGTCGAGATGATCGGGCCCGATCATGGCCGCGACGTGGCCGATCGGATACCCGTGCCGGGTGAGCAGAGCGGTCGTGCGCGGGTCGGCGTCCGAGCCGACGTGCCAGGCGGTGGTGCCGGCGCTGCTCACGCGCACCCGATCGGCCAGTCCGGCCCGTTCCAGATGCGCGGCGAAGATCTTTTCGGCCATCGGCGACCGGCAGATATTGCCGGTGCAGATGAAGGTCACGTGCAGCTCGCCCACGCACCCATTGTGGCCGGTCGGTGCGGGCGGCGGCCACGTAGGGTAGGTGGCTGTGCCCGAGGACACCCCCACGACCGCCGGCGCGCGGTCGCACCGAGGCCCGG
>NZ_BAFW01000060.1 GCF_000308535.1 Nocardia cerradoensis NBRC 101014
GCCGGCGCTGCCGGGATCGGCGATGTGCACCTCGATCCGCGGATCCACATACCGGTGCCGAACCCGGTCGGCTCCGACGACGTCGTGCCCGGCGGCCGCCAGCATGCGCGCCACCGCGCGACCGGTGGGTGTGGTGACTCCGGTGATCAGGACCCGCATCGACTCTTCCTCCTCGCGTGCGCCACCCACGAACGTGACGCCGTTCACACACCATGACGAGTGGATCGCGAGGTGCCTGCGCGAAGTCCCGGTCAGCGGTCGCGGCGTTTCGCTGAGTGAGCGGTAATCATTCCGATGATCGGGACTTCTCGGGCCCGGTCCTCGCACCCGCCCCTACCGTCGAGGCATCGACCCAGTGCGTGACAGCGCAGAGGCAGGGAGGAACACCGGTAATGGCGAACAAGGTGCTCGATCGGGTGCGGGACCTGCTCCCGGCGATCGGGGAACGGGCGGTGACGGCCGAGCAGGAGCGGCGGGTGCCCGCCGAGACGATCCGCGAGCTGACCGAGGCGGGCGTGTTCCGGATGTTGCAGCCGAGCCGCTTCGGTGGTGCGGAGGAGTCGCCGGTCGCCTTCTACGAGGTGATTCGCACGATCGCGACCGTCTGCCCGTCGACGGCGTGGGTGTCCTCCGTGCTGGGTGCGCATCCGTGGCAGCTGGCGTTGTTCGACCCGCGGGCCCAGCAGGATGTGTGGGGTGAGGACCCCGACACCCTGGTCTCCTCGTCGTACGCACCCACCGGCAAGCTGACTCCCGTCGACGGCGGCTTCGAGATGAGTGGCCGGTGGAGCTTCTCCTCCGGCTGCGACCACGCCGACTGGGCGTTCCTCGGCGCTGTGGTGCCGAACGACAAGGGCGGAGCCGATTACCTGACGGTGCTGGTTCCGCGCGCCGACTACCGCATCGAGGATGTCTGGCACGTGTCGGGCCTGTCGGGCACCGGAAGTAACGACATCATCGTCGAGAAGGCGTTCATCCCCGCCTATCGCACGTACAGCGCCGCCGATCAGTCCGCGCTGGTGGGTCCCGGTCAGGAGGTGAACACCGCCGCGCTGTACCGGATCTCGTTCGCCAGCGTGTTCTCCAACACCATCACCGCGCCGATCATCGGTGCCGCGCAGGGCGCCTACGAATCGCATCTGCGGCGCCAGCGCGAGCGCGTCCGGCTGTCCTACGGCGGGCAGAAGGTGGCCGATGATCCGTTCGCGCAGGTGCGGATCGCGCGTGCGGCCTCGGAGATCGACGCCGCCATCCTGCAGCAGGAACGCAATATCAGCGAGCAGTTGCGCTACGCCGAAGCGGGCGAGGAAATTCCGTACGAGCTGCGCTTGCGGACCCGTCGCGACCAGGTACGCGGTACCGAACGCGCGATCTACGCGATCGATCTGCTGTTCGAGAACTCCGGCGGCCACTCGATCCGCAAACCCAATGTGATCGAACGCAACTGGCGTGACGCCCACGCCGGCAACGCGCATGTGATCAACGACGTCGAGCGCGCGCTGGCGATGTACGGTCAGGGTGAGATGGGCGTCGAGGTCACAGAACGGATGGTCTGATGGGTTTCACGGTCGAGGACACCACCCGCTGGGTCACCGTCGACGGCGTGAAACTGCGCTATCACGAGGCGGGTTCCGGTGCGCCGCTGGTGCTCCTGCACGGTTCCGGCGCCGGCGTCTCGGGCTGGGCCAATTTCGGCGCCAACCTCGAAGCGCTGGCTCCGCACTTCCGCTGCCTGGTCCTCGACCAGCCCGGGTTCGGCGCCAGCGAACGGCCCGAAACCTACGACCGCAACTATCTGCGGATCGCCGTCGACGCGGTCCTGGGCCTGCTGGACGAGCTCGGCATCGGCAGCGCTCATCTGCTCGGCAATTCGATGGGCGGCGCGGTGGCGACCCTGCTGGCCGCCGAACATCCCGATCGCGCGGACCGGCTGGTGCTGATGGCGCCGGGCGGTGTGGGCGTCAACATTCTGGGACCCGAACCGTCGGAAGGGATTCGGCGTCTGCTGGACTTCAACGCCGACCCCACTCCGGAGCGGGCGGTCGACTGGTTGAAGACGATGGTCTTCGATCAGGCGGTACTCACCGAGGAGCTGATCGCGGCCCGTACCGCCGCGGCCTCGGATCCGCGCCGGACCAAGGCGCTCGCCGACGCCTACGCGACCTTCTACAACCCGGCCTTCGCCGACCCGGTTCCGCTGTGGGCGCGTTTGCGGGCGATCCAGCACGAGGTGCTGATGCTGTGGGGCCGCGACGACCGGGTGACCCCGGTGGAAGGCGCACTGCTGCCCGCCCGCCAGCTGCCGCGCGCCGATCTGCGGATCTTCTCCCGCTGCGGGCATTGGGTTCAGGTCGAGCGCAAGGATGCGTTCGAACGCGCCGTGATCGACTTCCTGCACAACGGATCGTGAACGCGCGCTGATCTTTTCGCGCGGACCACGCGGTGGCCGCCGCACCTCACGAGGGTGCGGCGGCCACCGCCGTTTCCGGCCCGTGCCTGCTCGAGCCCGTGTTCGTCACAGTCCGTGGTCGCGGGCCCATCCCGCGATCTGGGTCCGCGAGGTGAAGCCGAGTTTGGTCAGGATGTGCTCGACATGGGTCTCGGCCGTGCGCACCGAGATCACAAGATCGGCCGCGATGCGTTTGTTGCTGTGCCCGGCGGCGACCAGCCGGGCCACATCCTTCTCCCGGCGGGTGAGCAGCGACAGTGCCGCGGTGTCGACGGGCGTGGGGCGCGCGGACGGGGCCGACGGTTCCTCGGGGGCGGGGCCGCGGCCCAGCGCGTAATCGATCGCCGCGGGCAGCGTCATCGCCGCACCGGTGTCGTAGGCGGTGCGGAAACCGCCGTCGCCCAGCGCGTTGCGGACCTCGTCGCGCACCTTCTCACCCACCGCGCTGGTGATCGTATGGGCCAGCCGCACCGTACTGCGCTGCAGCGTCTCGGCCGCACCCATCAGCCGGGCCGACCGCTCCATATCACCGCGGGCGGCGGCCGACCACGCCATGCCGTCGAAGCCCGACGCGAGCCAGACACATCGGTCGAACAGCGCGAACTCCTCGATCGCGCGTCCGAGGTAGTCGTCGGCGGCGTCCTGATCACCCAGCCGCCACTGATCGATACCGAGTGTCCACAGCGCCAGCCCGCCCAGCATATGCGGCCCGTAGCGCTGCGTGAGCGCATGGAACTCCTGGGCCATCTCGGTGGCGCGCGGGTCCTCCAGCAGGATTGCGCACATGAAACCGAAAGCGAGACTGTCCATTTCGGTGGCATGATGGCCGTCGGCCCGCGCCTGCCGGATGGCCTCCTCGGAGCGGCGCAGCGCACCGGCGGTATCGGCATCGGTGAAATCGATCAGTGCCGCATCCAATTCCGCCTCGGCGAGGATGTCGGTGGCGCCCAGATCGGTGGCCACGGTGACGCATTCGCTCGCCAGCCGGGCCGCCGACTCCCGATCCGACAGCAGTGCCGCCAGCGAGGCCGCCGACGACAGCGCCCGCGCCCGCTCCCAGCTCGGTTCCAGGTTCCGGGCCAGCGCGTCGGTCAGCCACCGATACCCCTCGGACAGGAACCGGTAATGCTCCCAGAACGGCCGCAGCACGGTCGCGGTCTCCAGCGCCAGCTGCGGTGCGTCGAGCATCGAGAACTGCAGGGCCGAACGCAGATTGGCGTGTTCGCGAGCCAGTTCGCGAAACCACGCGAGATCGTCGGAACTCCAGTACGCGGTCTGTCCGCGCAATGCCAGCCCGCGGTAGTGGTCGCGGTGGCGGGCCCGCACCCGGCGTTCGTCACCGTGTTCGACGAGGCGGTCGTGACCGAATTGCCGGATCGGCTCCAGCATCGAATAGCGCGGCGCCACAGCGTCGTATCGCAACCGCAGCACCGACTTGTCGACCAGGCCGGTCAGCGCGTCGAGCAGTCCCTGCGGCCCCGGTGGCAGCCGGCACACCGCCTCGGCGGCCTCGATGTCGAACCCGCCGGCGAAGACCGACAGCTGTTGCCACAGCCGCTGTTCCGCGGGGGTGCACAGTTCGTAGCTCCAGCGGATCGCGCCCTCGATGGTCTGCTGACGCTGCGGTGCGGTGCGCGGTCCGGCGCTGAGCAGGTCCATGGTGTCGTCGAGCCGGTCGCGGATCTGCTCGGGTGTGAACACCCGGAACCGCAACGCCGCCAGTTCCAGCGCCAGCGGAATGCCGTCGAGGCGCTGGCAGATCGCGGCGAGGGTGTCGCGGTTGGCGGGGGTGTAGGTGAAATCCGGATTCGCCGCGGTGGCCCGCTCCACCAGCAGCAGCAGCGCGTCGCTGTCGTGTTCGGCGACCGGAAGCGGTGGAATCGGCATCACCTGTTCACCGGGGATGCCCAGCACCTCGCGGCTGGTCGCCAGCACCCGTACCTCCGGGGTGGCGGCGACGAGATGGGCGACCAGCGCCGCGCACGCGTCGATGAGATGTTCGCAGTTGTCCAGGATCAGCAGGAGCCGTTTGCTGGCGAGGAACTCGGTGAGCCGGTCGAGCGGCGCGGTGGTGTCGTCGCGCAGATTCAACGCCTCGGCGACGCTGAGGGTGACCAGATCGGGATCGTGCACATCGGCCAGTTCGACCAGCCACACCCCGTCCGGGAAGGCGCGCGCCATCGCCGCGCCGACCTGCCGCGACAGCCGCGTCTTGCCCACGCCGCCCGGGCCGAGCAGAGTCAGCACCCGGGTCGCGGGCAGCAGCCGTTTCGCGGTGGCCAGTTCGTCGCGGCGGCCGACGAAACTGGTGACCTCGGCGGGAAGATTCCCGGTGACACGCCGCGCCATGATCGCCAACCCTATCGTGATCGAAACGCGTTCGGACCACATCGGCGATGTCGGTCCCGCGTGCCCGCGGACGGTGAGAACGGGAATAGGCTGAGACCGCGAACCGAGACTCGCGCCGCGGTCCCGCGGGGCCGCGTACCCCCAGACCCCTCGTCCCCAGGAGGCCCCCGTGCGGATCGGCATCATGCTCAGCGAACAGACCGGACCGGATGCGCTGGTGCGCCTGACCGACGAACTGCAGCAGGTGGCCGGCGAGGGTTTCGAGTCGGCGTGGCTGTCGCACATCTTCGGTCTCGACGCGCTGACCGCGCTCGCCGTCGCCGGCAGCAAGGTGCCGAACATCGAACTCGGCACGGCCGTGGTGCCGACCTATCCGCGACACCCGGGCGCCCTGGCCCAGCAGGCGGCCACCACCGCGCTCGCCGTCGGACGCGGCCGGCTCACCCTGGGGATCGGACTGTCGCACCAGATCGTCATCGAGAACATGTTCGGCTACGACTTCGGCCGCCCGGCCCGGCACATGAAGGAGTACCTGTCGATTCTCGGGCCGCTGCTCGACGGGCAGCCGGTGTCGTATCAGGGCGAGACCCTGAGTGCGAACCTCGGCTTGACCGCGGGGGAGACCGGCCGGATCCCGGTGCTCGTGGCCGCGATGGGAACCCAGATGCTGAAACTGGCGGCGCGGCGCACCGACGGCACCGTGCTGTGGATGACCGGCCCCGCCACCATCGCCGACCACATCGCACCCACCATCACCGCCGCGGCCGCCGAGGCCGGCCGGCCCGCGCCGCGGGTGGTCTGCTCGCTGCCGGTGCTGGTCACCGACGATGTGGATCGCGGCCGGGAGCGGGCCGCCACCGTCTTCGCCGCCTACGGTTCGCTGCCCTCGTATCGGGCCATGATGGATCGCGAGGGCGCCGAAGGACCGGCCGATCTGGCGATCATCGGCACCGAGGAGCAGGTCGCCGCCCGCATCGAGAAGGTGTTCGCCGCCGGCGCCACGGAATTCGTGGCCGCCCCGTTCGTCGGCGGGCAGGCCGCCGAGCGCACCCGCAAGCTGCTCACCCAGCTGGCGGACTGAGCGACCGTGGCGCGCCGGGCGCGGATCGAGGACGTGGAAGAACTCGCCCTCGCGATGCCGCACGTCACGGTGGTGCGGGGGTCGAGCGGCAATCCGGTCTATCAGGTCGGGGGCAAGTCGTTCATCTTCTTCCGCACCCCGCGCCCGGACGCCGTCGACCCGGACACCGGCGAACGGTATCCCGATGTGATCGTCTTCTGGGTGCCGTCGGAATCGGACAAGCGTGCGCTCGTTCAGGATCCGGATTCGCCGTTCTTCACCACCGCTCATTTCGACGGGCATCTATCGGTACTGCTGCGTGGGGCCCACATCGGTGAACTCGATCTCGATGAACTGCGCGAGGTCGTCCAGGACGCCTGGCTCTCGCGCGCCTCGGCGACGCGGGCCCGGCGCTGGCTGGCCGAGCATCGGCTCTGAATCTCGTTGATTCTGTTGCGGCACAAAGAGTTTCAGTTCGCCGCGGCGGAGGCGACGTCGAGCCCGGCCAGTTGGTGACGCATCCGCTCCCGCTTGGTGCGCAGATAGCGGACGTTGTGCTCGGTCGGGTCGGTCTGCAGCGGAATCCGGCGCGTGACCGCGATGCCGTGTGCCTGCAGGCCCGCCTGCTTATCCGGATTGTTGCTGAGCAACCGCACCGATTCGACACCCAGATCGCTCAGGATCTGCGCGCCCGCGCCGTAGCGGCGGGCATCGATCGGCAGCCCGAGGCGCAGATTCGCGTCCACGGTGTCGGCGCCGGCGTCCTGTAGTTCGTAGGCGCGCAATTTGTTCAGCAGGCCGATGCCGCGCCCCTCCTGCCCCCGCAGATACACCACGACACCGCGGCCCTCGGCGGCCACCGCGCGCAGTGCGGCGTCGAGCTGTTCACCGCAGTCGCAGCGCAGCGAGCCGAACGCGTCGCCGGTCAGGCATTCCGAATGCAGGCGGGCCAGAACGTCGGTTCCGGACGGATCGCCGAAGACCAGCGCGAGATGTTCGACCGGCTCGGCGCCGGAGTCGGCGTCGCGGTAGCCGAAGACCTGGAAATCGCCGTAGCGCGTCGGCAGCCGGGTCTGCGCGAGGCGGGTGACGGTGTGCTCGCGATGCTTTCGGTATTCGATGAGGTCGGCGATGGAGATGATCGGCAGTCCGTGCTCGCGTGCGAAGACCAGCAGCTGCGGCAACCGTGCCATCGACCCGTCGTCGTTGACGACTTCCGCGATCACTCCCGCCGGCCGCAATCCGGCCGCGCGCAGCAGGTCGACGGTCGCCTCGGTGTGCCCGGCCCGGCCCAGTACGCCGCGCGGATGCGCCCGCAGCGGGAAGACGTGCCCGGGTCGGGTGAGGTCGGCCGGAGTGGTGCGCGGATCGGCCAGCAGTCGCATGGTGTGGGCGCGGTCGGCCGCCGAGATACCCGTGCTGACGCCGGCGGCCGCGTCGACCGATACGGTGTAGGCGGTGCCCTTGGGGTCCTCGTTGATCGCCGTCATCGGGGGCAGCGAGAGCCGGTCGAGGTCGGCGCCGGGCATCGGCACGCACAGCACGCCGCTGGTGTGGCGGATCAGGAATCCGATGGTCTGCGCGGTCGCGAATTCCGCGGCCAGGACGAGATCGCCTTCGTTCTCCCGATCCTCGTCGTCGACCACCACGACGGGCCGGCCGGCGGCCAGGGCGTCGAGTGCGTTCTGGATGGAATCGAGTTCACCGGTCATCGTGCACCTCCTGTATGCCTAATAGAAATATTCCGAAACGCTCCTCGCTAGGAAGGGTTCCGCTCAGTGAGATTCTGGGGACGACGAATTCCGGGGGCCCGGCGCCGGCGTTGACCTCGAGTGCGGTTGAGGATGCACGCTGGGGTCATGACACAGGCCGCAGAGTTCTGGAACACCGTCTACGACGACGACACCGCCCCCTGGGTGATCGGTGAGCCGCAGCCGGCGATCGTGGAGGTGGAGCGCCAGGGGCTGATTCGAGGACGGGTGCTCGACGTCGGAACGGGTGCGGGGGAGCACACCATCGCGCTCACCGCCCTCGGCTACGACGTGCTGGGTATCGACCTGTCGCCGAGCGCCGTCGAGTACGCACGGCGCAACGCCGACGCGAAGGGGGTGCCCGCGGCGCGCTTCCGGGTCGCCGACGCGGTCCGGCTCGGTGCCGATCCCGCGGCGGCCGCCGAACTCGGCGTCTTCGACACGATCGTCGACAGCGCCCTGTTCCACATCTTCCGCGAGGACCCCGGCAACCGCGCCGACTACGTCCGGTCGCTGCACACCCTGTGTGCTCCGGGTGGTCTGGTGCATGTGCTGGCACTCTCCGATGCCGATCCGGGTTTCGGGCCGCGCATCAGTGATCGGCTGTTGCGTGAATCATTCGACGCGGGTTGGGAATTGGAGGATCTGCGACCCGCGTCCTATCGCGGCCGGGTCACCCCGGTGGTCGCCGATCAGGTCGCCGGGCTGGACGTGGCCGAGGACGGGACCGTGGATACCGCCGCCTGGCTGGCCCGGATCCGGCGAGTGTAGCGACGGATCCGGTGCGTGCCGATCCTGTGCTCTAGCGCGGAGGAGCCTTCGACTTCGGTGGTGCGAGCGGCGCCTCGCGATTGCGGGGCAGCCGCCCGCGCTTGTTCAATGCCTCCAGGTCGTCGAGCAGATCCTCGGCCAGTTGCCGCTCCGCCTCGTAGTGCCGGATGCACCAGCGCAGCACCGCGCTGGGGAAGGCCCAATCCGGGTTGGCGTCGGACCCCTCGGCGTCGGCGGCGGCGCGGCGGCGCATCTTCTCCGCGTAATCGATATGCGCGGTGAGGATTTCGCGCAACCGCTCCGGCTCGGCCAGATGTCCGAGCCATGCCCGCAGCAGCACACTGTGTTTCAGCACCGGCGCCTCGACCGGTGAGTGATTGACCCAGTGCGCCACGGCATCCCGGCCGCTGGTGGTGATCGCGTACATGCGCTTGCCGCGAACGCCGTCCTCGGAGGTCACGGTGCGCGAGGTGACGTACCCGTGCTTCTCGAGGCGTTTGAGTTCGGCGTAGATCTGACTGAACGACGGGCTCCAGTAGAAGAACTGCAAACTCCAGTCCGCCCACTTCTTCAGGTCGTAGCCGGACAATTCGTCCGCATGCGAAAGCATCCCGAGCACGGCCCACGAGGTGGTCGGCAGATCGGTGCCAGATGTCATCGCCGAACTATACCGCCCAGTCATATGCTGATCCGAAATCAGCGCCAGCGGGTGCGGTGTGGGAACAGTGCCCGCCCGGCCTCGTGCACGACCTCGAGGACGACCCGGGCCAGCCGGTCGTAGCTCATCGCCTCGGCACGTCCCGACAGCGAGAGCGCGGCCGGCGGGGCGCCGCGGCCACGCAGCGGCGCGGCCACACAGGCAATGCCGACCATGGCCTCCTCGCGGTCGATCGCCACGCCTTGGCGCAACCGGATCTGCCCGAGTTCACGATGCAGCGCATCGGGGTCGGCCAGGGTGCGCGGAGTGAGCCGGGGCAGCCGGCCGCGGAACGCGGCCTCGGCGATGGTCGGTTCCAGCGCCGCCAGCATCGCCTTGCCCAAAGCCGTTGCGTGCGCGGGCATCCGGCCGCCGAGCCGGGTCGGCAGCGCCGCGCCGAACCGGCCGCCGGCCTTGTCCAGGTAGACGACCTCGCGGCCGTCGAGCACCGCCAGGTGGCCCACCATGCCCGTCCGCTGCGACAACTCGTGCAGCAGCGGGCTCACCGCGTCGCGAATCTCGTTGTGGTCCGCCGTCAGTCCGCCCAGTTCCAGCGTGCGCATGCCGAGGCGGTAGCCGCCGGCTGAATGTGCCAGCCAGCGCAGCCGGATCATCTGATCCAGGATGCGATGGACCGTCGAGCGCGGAAGTCCGGTCCGCTCGACCAGTTCCAGCAGTGTCAGCGTCGGGGTGTTCGCGTCGAAGGCGTCCAGGATCAGCGTCATTCGCTCGATCATCGACACCGGAATCGGCGCGCCGGCTCGATGAGCCCTGGCGCCCGTCGTCGCGTGATGCGCGGCCGTGGTGGTGCGTTCCGCGGAGGGCAGCACGGTGACGGTCATATGTACCTCCGTTGGCTCATATGCAGTCTAGAAGTATTTCGACTAGGCATGTTCGGATTCGGCATTTGTGTCACCTATCACAGTGGCTGCCACCACACCGATCGCGAATCGGTGGAACTACGTAAGTGCTACCGAAATCTCTCCCGTTCACCGGACCTGGCTGTTGACGGGGGTTCCCCTCGACCTGGTGTCATGACTTACAGCTATATGTCTGTCCGAAACAAGGAGTGGCCGTGGAGCCGGTAGTACAGGTGGACGAGATCTCGGAGGCGACCTTCAAATCCGTGCTGAGCAGGTTCTGCTCCGGGGTCACGGTGATCACCGCCCTGTCCGGCGACGAGCCGGTCGGATTCAGCTGCCAGTCCTTCTCGTCGCTGTCCCTCGACCCGCCCCGGGTCTGTTTCTTCCCCGCGCGGACCTCGACCTCGTGGCCCCGCATCCGGGAGGTGGGGCGATTCTGCGTGAACATCCTGGCCCACGACCAGGACGAGATCTGCCGCGCGCTGGCCCGCCGCGGCACCGACAAATTCGCGGGCGTGGACTGGGAGTTGTCCGGAAACGGATCGCCGCGGCTGAGCGGCGCGCTGGCCAGTATCGACTGCGAGCTGGATCGCGAGGTCGACGGCGGCGATCACACCATCGTGATCGCCCGGGTCACCGCGCTCGCCGAACACTCCGACCAGGCGCCACTGCTGTTCTACCGCTCCTCGTTCGAGCGTCTGCGGGGGTACTGACGCGAGCGTCTGCGGGGGTACTGACGCGAGCGTCTGCGGGGGTACTGACGCGAGCGTCTGCGGGGGTACTGACGCGAGCGTCTGCGGGGGTACTGACGCGAGCGTCTGCGGGGGTACTGACGCGAGCGTCTGCAGGGCCATTGACGCGAGCGTCTGCGTGCGTACCCGCCCACACCGCCGAGGCGTCCCATCGCTGCCGATAAGCGGAGCGAATCTCCCGGCCAGTGGGACTTCGCATGCCGGGCCCCCGTTCCGATGGCGAGCATCGAGTCATCACCCGGGGCGGGTCCGGCCGGCGGGTAGTCGAGGCCGAACGCAATCGAGACGGAGGAATCATGAACAGCGACAGCGAAGTGCGGGTCATCGACGCCGGCGCACCGCCCACCCGGTTCGCCCGCGGCTGGCACTGCCTGGGCCTGGCGGACTCCTTCCGCGACGGCAAGCCGCACACCGTCGCCGCCTTCGGCACCGAACTGGTCGTCTTCGCCGGCGAGGACGGCACGCTCAACGTCCTCAACGCCTACTGCCCGCACATGGGCGGCAATCTCGCCGACGGCACCGTCAAGGGCGATTCGCTGGCCTGCCCCTTCCACGACTGGCGGTGGAACGGCAAGGGCAAGTGCACCGGAATCCCGTACGCGCGCAGGGTGCCGCCGCTGGCGCGCACCAAGGCGTGGCCGACGCTGGAGCAGAACAAGCAGCTGTTCGTCTGGAACGATCCGGAGGGCAAGCAACCGCCCGCCGACATCACCATCCCGCGCGTCGACGCCGCCTTCGACGACGGCTGGACCGACTGGACCTGGAACTCGATGATCGTCGAGGCCAACTGCCGCGAGGTGGTCGACAACGTCGTGGACATGGCGCACTTCTTCTACGTGCACTACGGCTTCCCGACCTTCTTCAAGAACGTGTTCGAGGGGCATATCGCCAGCCAGTACATGACGTCGATCTCGCGCGAGGACATGATGGGCGCGACCGCGAAGGCGTTGGGCGGCAAGAACACACTGCATTCGGAGGCGTCGTACTACGGCCCCTCCTACATGATCGACTATCTGCGCAGCGAGAGTGCCGGACTCACGGTCGAGGGTTATCTGATCAACTGCCACTATCCGATCACCGAGAACCGCTTCGTCCTGCAGTACGGCGCCATCGCGAAGAAGCCGGAAGGCGTGTCGCCGGAGCGGGCCGAGCAGATCGCGGCGGCCTTCGTCGGCGGTCTCGGCAAGGGGTTCGAACAGGATGCGGCGATCTGGAAACGCAAGTCACGCATCAACAATCCGCTGCTGTGCGAGGAGGACGGGCCGGTCTATCAGCTGCGTCGCTGGTACGAGCAGTTCTACACCGACGTCGCCGACATCTCCGAGGAGATGACCGCGCGCTTCGAATTCGAGGTCGACACCACCCGCGCGGTCACCGCCTGGGAGGCCGAGGTCGCGGAGAACCTCGCCAAGCGGGCCGAGCAGGCCGTGGCGGGCTGAGAGTCATCGCGATGGACGAGGTTTCGTGCCGATCCTGCGGAACATGCGTGCTGGTGGAGAAGTTCAGCCCGCAGCATACGAGCGTGCAGTGGAGCCGGTCGGCGATGCGCGCATGCACCGAACTGTCCGGGCCGGGCGCGCACACCTGCGCCGCCCTGCGCGCCAGCATCGACGCGGCGGTGGAGTCGGGGCAGGTCAGCGTGAGTACCCGCGATGTCGATGTGCGCACCCGCGGCCGGACCGTGGCCTGACGGCGGGGCAGGAAGCTGAATGAACGGCACAGGAATGGATGTGGTGGTGCTGCATGGATACGGCGATCGAACTCGACGTGCGTGAGCCGGGCGATGCGCCCGAGGACACCGGCCCGCGCGACTCGGCGGCCGATCCGGTCGTCGTCGAGATCGTGCGCGTGGTGCGCGAGACCGCGGACGCGGTGTCGCTGGAGCTGGCTCCGCGCCCCGAACACGCGCAGCGGTTCGGCTACCGGCCCGGACAGTTTCTCACCCTGCGCATCCCCAGCGATCGCACCGGTTCGGTGAGCCGGTGCTATTCGCTGTCGAGCGCACCGCACGAGGACGGCCCGCTGAAGGTCACCGTCAAGCGAACGGCGCAGGGATACGCGTCGAACTGGTTGTGCGACAACGCCGTCGCCGGGGAGAGTTTGCAGGTGCTGCCGCCCGCCGGACTGTTCACCCCGGCCTCGCTGGACACGGATCTGCTGCTGTTCGCCGGCGGCAGCGGTATCACCCCGGTGTTGTCGATCCTGAAATCGGCGCTGGCACAGGGCAGCGGGCACTGCACGCTCGTCTACGCCAATCGCGACGAATCGTCGGTGATCTTCGCCGCGGAACTCGCCGAACTCGCCGCGGCGCATCCGGATCGGCTGCAGGTGCTGCACTGGCTGGAATCGGTGCAGGGCCTGCCGAGCGTGGCGCAACTGTCCGCGCTGGCGCGGCACTGGGCCGACCGCGAGACGTTCGTCTGCGGTCCGGGGCCGTTCATGGATGCCGTCGGTGCCGCCATGGCCGCGCACGGCGCCGACCGCCGGCGCGTGCACATGGAGAAGTTCGTTTCCTTGACCGGCAATCCGTTCGAGGCGGCGACTCCGGTAGTCGACCCCGCCGATCCCGCCGACTCGGCGCACGTCGAGGTCGAATTGGACGGCGAGAATCACCGGATGGCCTGGCCGCGACGCCAGGTCCTGCTGGACACCTTGCTGGCCGCGGGCCTCGAGGCACCGTATTCCTGCCGCGAGGGCGCATGCAGCGCCTGCGTGTGCCGGGTGGTGTCCGGCGAGGTGTCCATGCGCCGCAACGAGGTCCTCGAGGAGGAGGATGTCGCTGAAGGCTATGTGCTGGCCTGCCAGGCGGTACCGGTCACCGACGACGTTTCGATCAGTTATTCCTGAACCACCCGACCCCTTGCAAGGAGTGCAAATGGCCGCCGTCAGCTCGCTCGGTTATGTCCGGGCGCAGATCGCCGATGTCGCCGCATGGCGTGAATTCGCCTTCGACACCATCGGATTCGCCGAAGGGTCGGGCCCGAATCCGGCGTCGATCTACCTGCGGATGGATGAGCACACCTACCGCCTGGAATTGGTTCCGGGCGAGCGCGACGAGGTGATCGCCGTCGGCTGGCAGGTCGCCGACCGGCGCTCGCTGACGCTGGTGCGCGAAACCCTCGCCGCGGCCGGGATCGAGGTCACCGAGCTGACCCTGGCCGAAGCCGCCGCGCGCCACGTCGAGGAGGCGATCAGCTTCACCGATCCCGCCGGATTCACCGTCGAGGTCTTCCACGGCCCCCTGCTCGACCACAGTCCGGTGGTCGGCAAGTACGGAAATCGTTTCGTCTCCGGCGATCTGGGGCTCGGCCACGTCGTGCTGCCGGTGCCCGATATCGAGGCGGCGCGGCAGTTCTACACCGAGGTGCTGGACTTCGCCTCGCGCGGCTCGTTCCGGGTCGGTCCGCCCGACCATCCGATCTGGATCCGGTTCATGGGTGTCAATCCCCGCCACCACAGCCTGGCGCTGATTCCCGGCGGCCGCGGCGACGGTCCCGGCATCGTGCACGTGATGGTGGAGGTCGACGCGCTCGACGATGTCGGGCGGGCGCTCGACCGGGTGACCAAGGCGGGCTACCACCTGTCCTCGTCGCTCGGCCGCCACACCAACGACAAGATGATCTCCTTCTACGTCCGCACCCCGGGCGGCTGGGACCTCGAATTCGGTTGCGAGGGAATGCTCGTGGGCGAGGACTACGTCGCGGAGGAGATGACGGCCGACAGCTACTGGGGCCACGAATGGGCGCGCGGCTGAGCGGCCGTCAGCACCGCCGCGGGGTTCCTAGTCGGTGAAGGTGACCCGCACGGAGATCGGATCGGTCTGCAGGGCGGCGAATCCGGCCGCGGTCAGCGGTGCGAGCGCCGGATGCGGGGCGAAGGCGCGGGCCCGCGCGACCACATCGTCGTCGGGGCGCAGCTCGGCCGTGGCCGCGCGCCAGGTTCCGTTGTGCCGCAATCGGACCGAGGGGTTGGCGCGTACATTGTTGCCCCAGCCCGACCGCATGCCGTGCTGGCAGATGATCCAGGCGCCATCGTCGTCGAACAGCACCGATACCGGAACCCGCCGTGGCTGACCGGATTTGCGGCCGACGGTCTCCAGTTCGGTCGCGAAGGTGGATCGCACACCGATCCGGTCCAGTGCGGCGAATCCGGGATTGACCAGGTAGCGGCCGACGGCGCGCTCGACCCGGAACTTCGTCGACTTCCGATCGCCACCGGCCGTTCCGCGCCGGGACCGGAAGGCGTCGAACCCGTTGCGACGCAGCATGGTCAGCGCCGTCGACCACGGCGAGCGAGCCGGATCCGGATCGAGCCCGGCGCCGAGGCGATGCAGCTGATCGGTATGCCATTGCAGATCCAGGGCGCCGTCGACGGCCCGCAGGGTGCCGCTGCGGGCGATGCGGCCGCGCAGGCCGAGTGAAATCGACGGCGGCCGAAGCTCTTCCGTACCACCGGTGAGCAGATCGGCGGCGGCGGTGGGGTACACCGTGGTGGGACGGCCCAGTCCGGCCACATCGCAGGCGCCGGAATCGACCGCACCGGCCATCGCCGTGCGGCTGCGGAAGCCGCCGGTGACCGCCAGCGGCACCGCGGCCGCGAGCTGCCGCACCGTCTCCGCGTACTCGAGGAAATAGGCCTCCCGTGCCCGGGTACTCGCCGCCGCGTCACGGGACCGGCCCATCATCGCCGGGGATTCGTAACTGCCGCCGCTGATTTCGATCAGATCCAGCGGTTGCCGGGCCAATTGCCGCACCACCGCCCGCGATTCGTCCTCCGTGAAACCGCCGCGCTGGAAATCCGCCGAATTCAGTTTGACGGCCACCGCGAAACCCGGCTGGACCGCCGCGCGAATCGCGCCGACCACCTCGAGCAGGAAGCGCGCCCGGCGTGGCGCGTCACCGCCCCAGTCGTCGGTGCGCTGATTGGCCAGCGGCGACAGGAACTGCGACACCAGGTAGCCGTGGGCGCCGTGGATCTGCACTCCGTCGAAGCCGGCCGATTCCGCGATTCGCGCCGCGTCGGCGAAGCGCCGGATCAGATCGTGGATGTCGGCTTCGGTGAGCGCCCGCGGCGTGGGCAGCCCCGGCACTCCCGGCGCGATCGCCGACGGCGCCACCGGCCGGTGCCGGGTGGCCAGCGGATTGGCTTGGCGGCCGGGATGATTCAGCTGCATCCAGATCGGGGAGCCGCCGTCCTTGGCGGCCTTCGCCCACCGGGTCAGAGCCGCGAGATCGCGATCGTCGTCGATGACGACATTGCCCGGCTCGCCGAGCTGGGTGCGATCGATCATCACGTTGCCGGTGACGATCAGGCCGAAGCCGCCGGCTCCCCAGCGGCGATACAGCCGGACCAGCCGGTCGTCGGGAGCATGCCCCGCGGTGCCGAGCCCCTCGCTGAGCGCCGACTTCATGATCCGGTTGGGCAGCACCTGGCCACAGGGCAGGGGTAGGGGGTCGTGCAGTCCGGTCATGCCTATCCTCCAGGGCGCGGATCGGAAATGAGGTATACCGATCGGTATAGTCGGCAGCGTAGTACACCGATCGGTCTAGGGCAACGGTAGGCTGGACCGGACAAGGTGCGTGAGGAAAGGGGTCGCATCATGGGAGCCCGCGACCGGCTCATCGACAGCGCCGTGGATCTGATGCGCAGCAACGGTGTGGCCGGCACCGGTATCGCGCAGCTGCTCGACCACAGCGGCATCTCGCGCCGCTCGGTGTATCTCAACTTTCCCGGCGGTAAATCGGAACTGATCGCCGAGGCCACCCGTGCGGCCGGCGCCGCCTACAGCACCCTGCTGCGCACGATCACCGCGGGCGCCGACGTGGCGTCGTGTGTCGGCGCCTTCCCGGCCCTGTGGCGCGAGAAACTCGCCACCAGCGACTTCACCGCCGGATGTCCGATCGTCGCGGCCGCCCTGGGCCGGTCGGAGGCGCCCGAGGCGGCCGATGCGGCCGGAGCGACCTTCACCGAATGGGAGGCCATTCTCGCCGAACGCCTCGAAACCGAGGACGTCGCACCGGAACTCGCGATATCGCTGGCCACCACGGTGGTCGCGGCACTCGAGGGGGCGGTGATCCTGTCCCTGGCGACCCGTTCGATGGCGCCGCTGGAACGGGTGGGCGCCCAGATGTCGGAACTCATCGCTCGCCATACCGCGAAGTAGTCCGACACGGGTACCGGCTGCGCGCCTGGGCAGCGGTGGTTGCGACGTCGTGAGCCGGATGTGTGGCGCGGGCAGGCCGGACCGGCGCCGACCTCGGACTCGCACCAGCCCTGCCGCCCGCGCGCGTTATCCGGCGAGTGCCCGCTCGATCGCCGCGGCGGTGGGAATGGACGCGGAGGCACCCACGACGGTGGTGGCCAGGGCGCCGGCGGTGCACGCCCAGGCCAGAGCGGTGGCCGGGCCCTCGTGCCAGTGTGCGGCCAGTGCGCCGGTGAACGTGTCCCCGGCGCCGGTCGTATCGACCACCTCGACCCGCACCCCCGGATGGGCGAGCTCGCCCTCGGGTCCGCGATAACCGGCCCCGGCGCCGCCGCGGGTGGTCAGCACGTGGGGAACAGTCCGGAGTTCCGCATCCAGTTGCGCCGCTTCGCCCTCGTTGACCACCGCGATGTCGACCGCCTCCCACAGCTCCGGTGGCAGTGATCGGGCGGGGGAGGGATTAAGCAGTACGAGAGTGCCGTGGTCGCGGGCGCAGCGGGCGGCCTCGAGCACGGTGTCGACCGGAATCTCCAACTGGCACAGCATGATATCCGCGTCGGCGATGAGGGCGCGGTCCCCGTCGGTGAGATCCGAGAGCTCCGCGTTGGCTCCGCCGACCACGATGATCGTATTCTCGCCGGTCTCGTCGACCACGATGGTGGCAGTTCCGCTGGACCCCTCGACGGTGCGCAGTCCGGCGGTCCCGACCTCGTTGTCCTCGAGCACTTTCCGCAGTTCGGCGCCGAAGACGTCGGTGCCGATCGCGCCGACGACATCGACCGCCGCGCCCGCGCGCCGGGCGGCGATCGCCTGGTTCGCGCCCTTTCCGCCGGGCACCGTGGCGAAGGCGGTGCCGAGGACCGTCTCACCGGCCTGCGGCCGCCGCGGCGTGCGCGTCACCAGATCCATATTGATGCTGCCGACCACTGCGATCCGTGCCATGCACGCACCGTAACCCGCGGCGGTCCGGACGCATCCGAACGTCGCCGCGGTCAGGCGCGGTCGGCCGCCGATGCCAGCGCGGCCAGCCGGTCGATGGACCCGAGAAGTTTGTCGGACGTCGTCGCGCGGGCCCGGGGCAGCCGGACCTCGTCGGTCAGCCGGGTCCAGTCGTAGGTGTGCCGCACGAGCGTCCGGCTCTCGTCGACGGGCTCCAGTTCCCAACGCCACAGATGTCCCGGCGGGCGCTGCCCGGATTCCGCGGGCAGCCAGGCGATCCGGCGCCCCTCCTCGAACTCCACCACGTGGTTCTCGCGCACGCTCCCGTTGGTGAGTGTCATCGCGAAAACCTCGCCCACACTCCGCACGCGCTGTCCGGTCTCCGCCCGGTCGAGATTGTCGTTCCCGTCCCATCGCGGCTGCTGCGCCGGATCGGCGATCAATTCGAAGATGTGCCCGGCCGGCGCGGCGACTTCGCGCTCCGCCGACACCACCCTGTCGATATCTGCCATGCGACCATCGAATCATTCACCGGCGGCGTCGACAACGCGACCACGACTATCGTTCGGACACAGCGCTTTCGGTGTGCGCGTCTTATTCGTGGTCGCCGGCCGGGCCGGAGGTCGCTTCGGCGTGCCGGGGCTCCAGGGGCGGGCCGGCCACCGCGCAGTTGATCTTGCATTGCGGTGTGGCCTCGGGACTCGCGTCCCGCAGCGCGTCGTCGCGGACGGTGACCACGGTCAGCGCCGCGGCCGCGGCCATGACGATCGCACAGATGAGCATGGCCTCGCGGAATCCCTGTTCGAAGGCGGCCGGGTCGGTGTAGGCGGCGCCGGTGAGTCCGGTGAGCGGCGGGATCGCCGCCACCGCGAGCAATCCGGCCGCCCGGGCGACGGCGTTGTTGACGCCGCTGGCCACCCCCGCGTGCCGTTCGTCGGCCGTCGCCAGCACGGTCGCGGTCAGCGGTGCGACGGCCAGGGTGAGACCCAGGCCGAAGACGAGCGCGGCGGGCAGCACATCGGTGACATAGGAGGCGTCGGGGCCGATCCGCATCATCAGCAGCATCCCGGCGGCCGCCAGCAGCACACCCGCGGTGATGGGGATGCGCGGTCCGATGCGCTGCGCCAGATCACCCGAGCGCGCGGAGAACAGCAGCATCAGCACGGTGGACGGCAACATCGCGGTCCCGGCCGCCATCGGGCTGAAACCGGCCACCACCTGCAGGGTCAGCACGAGCAGGAAGAACACCACGCCCATCGCGCCGTACATCACGAAGGTGACGGCGTTGATCGCGCTGAACTGGCGCGAGGCGAAGATCTCGACCGGCAGCATCGGCGGCGGCCCGCCGTGGTGGCCGGGCGCCTCGTACCGTGCCGAGCGCCGCCGCTCGACGACGACGAAGGCCACCCCGGCGAGTACGCCGATCACCGCCGTCGCCACCACGGCCGTCCGGCTGCTTCCGTGTTCGGGCGCCATGGTCAGTGCATAGGTGATGCCTGCCAGGCACAGTGCCGCGAGGAACGCACCCAGCACGTCGAACCCCTCGTGTGCCGGGCGGCCGGATTCGGGAGCCGGACGGGCCGAGGCCGAGCCGTCGGCCGCGCCGGAACCGTAGGTTTCCGGCACGTGCCGCACCGCCACCAGCACCACCACCGCGGCCAGCGGAATGTTCAGCAGGAACACCCAGCGCCACCCGGCCGCGCCGACCAGCCATCCGCCCAGGAAGGGTCCGATCGCGCCGGCGACCCCGCCGAGGCCGGACCACGCACCCACCGCGCGGGCGCGATCGGATTTCGCGAACGACGCCTGGATGATCGCCAGCGAACCGGGCGTCAGCAGCGCACCGCCCACCCCCTGCAGCGCGCGGGCGGCGATGAGCATCGGAATGCCCTGTGCCGCACCGCAGAGCGCCGAGGCGAGCGCGAACCACACCACGCCGACGACGAAGATCCGCCGTCGCCCGAACCGGTCACCCAGCGATCCGCCGAGCAGAATCAACCCGGCCAGCGTGAGTGTGTACGCGTTCACGGTCCACTGCAGACCCGCCATCGAGGCACCGAATTCCGCGCCGATGCGGGGGAGTGCCACATTGACCACGGTCGCGTCCAGCATCGCCATTCCCGAGCCCAGCACCGTGGCCAGCAGCACCCAGCGACCCGAACCCGAGGACAACCGGATGGTGGCGACCATGAGGACACGGTAGCGGTGGGCGTCGCCGGAAGCGGGCGTTCGGCGGTTATCCGGCGGCGGCGGCCGCGGCCCGGTCAGTAGGCTGTTCACCATGACTGCTGGAACTGTCGGCGAAGTGGATACCGTGCGCGAAGCGGTGCACGAGGCGGCGCGGCGGGCTCGGGTGGCGTCGCGGACGCTGGCACAGCTGACGACCGCGCAGAAGGACGCGGCCCTGCACGCCGCGGCCGATGCGCTGCTCGCGCACAAGGATGCCGTCCTGGCCGCCAATGCCGAAGACATCGCGACCGCGGAGGCGGGCGGAACCGCGGCCTCGCTGCTGGATCGCCTGCGACTGACCGAGCCGCGCATCGACGGCATCGCCTCCGGATTGCGTCAGGTCGCCGGCCTGCCGGATCCGGTCGGAGCGGTGCTGCGCGGTTCGACGCTGGCCAACGGACTCGAGATCCGGCAGGTGCGCGTGCCGCTGGGCGTCGTCGGCATGGTCTACGAGGCCCGCCCGAACGTCACCGTCGACGCCTTCGGCCTGGCGTTGAAGTCCGGTAACGCGGCCCTGCTGCGCGGGTCGTCCTCGGCGGCCCGGTCGAACGCGGCCCTGGTCGAGGTCATGCGGGAAGCCCTTGTGGCCCAGGGTCTTCCGGCCGACGCGGTGCAACTGCTGCCGAGCGAGGATCGCTCCAGCGTCACCCATCTGATCCAGGCCCGCGGCCTCGTGGACGTGGTCATCCCGCGCGGCGGCGCCGGACTGATCAACGCCGTGGTGCGCGACGCGCAGGTTCCGACCATCGAAACCGGCACCGGCAACTGCCACGTCTACGTGCACGCCGCCGCCGACCTCGAGATGGCGGAATCGATCCTGCTGAACTCCAAGACCCGCCGGCCCAGCGTCTGCAACACCGCCGAGACGGTGCTCATCGATCGCGCGATCGCCGAGACCGCGGTTCCGCGCCTGATCGGCGCGCTGGAACAGGCGCAGGTCACCATCCACGGCGATCTGCCCGGCCTGGTTCCCGCGACCGACGAGGACTGGGCCGACGAATATCTGTCGCTGGATATCGCGCTCAAGGTCGTCGACGATCTCGACGCCGCGGTCGACCACATCAACGAGTGGGGCACCGGCCACACCGAGGCCATCGTGACCGCCGATCTGAAGGCGGCTCGCGAATTCACCGCCCGGGTGGACGCGGCCGCCGTGATGGTGAACGCCTCCACCGCTTTCACCGACGGTGAGCAGTTCGGATTCGGCGCGGAGATCGGCATCTCCACGCAGAAGTTGCACGCCCGCGGTCCGATGGCGCTGCCGGAACTGACATCCACCAAGTGGATCGTCTGGGGTGACGGCCAGATTCGGCCGAGCTGAAGCGTCCCGGCCGAACCCATCCCGGCCTGTGGTCTCGCCGACACCGGAGTATCGAACCCGGCCCGCGGGTGTGTACCGTCGTGATCAGCTGTTCTTTACGGTGCATACCTGCAGTGGGCTGCGCTGTTCCCGAAGGAGGGCCCAACTGTGCAGACGACTGTGCACGAGCCGATTTTCGCCTCGGTCGACGATGTGATCGACCGGCTGGCCACCACCGGCTACCTGGCCGACAAGGCCACCGCCACCTCGGTGTTCCTGGCCGACCGGCTCGGCAAGCCGTTGCTGATCGAGGGACCCGCCGGCGTCGGCAAGACCGAATTGTCGCGCGCGGTCGCCCAGGTCGCCGATGCCGAACTGGTTCGCCTGCAGTGCTACGAGGGGATCGACGAGGCGCGCGCGCTGTACGAGTGGAATCACGCCAAGCAGATTCTGCGCATCCAGTCGGCGACCTCCGGCGGGTCGGATTCGGGTAACGCCTGGGCCGACACCAAAGCCGATGTGTTCAGCGAGGAATTCCTGCTGCAGCGCCCGCTGCTGACCGCGATCCGGCGCACCGATCCGACCGTGCTGCTGATCGACGAGGCGGACAAGGCGGACGTCGAGATCGAGGGCCTGATGTTGGAGGTGCTGAGCGACTTCGCCGTCACCGTCCCGGAACTCGGCACGATCACCGCCACCCGCCGCCCGTTCGTGGTACTCACCTCGAACGCGACCCGCGAACTGTCGGAGGCGTTGAAGCGCCGCTGCCTCTACCTGCACATCGACTTCCCGGACGAGGAACTCGAGCGCCGCATCCTCGCCAGCCGGGTGCCGGAGCTGAAACCGGCCGTGGCCGCCCAACTGGTCCGTGTGGTGCATGTGCTGCGCGGGATGCAGTTGAAGAAGTTGCCGTCGGTCGCCGAATCCATCGACTGGGCCCGGACGCTGCTGGCGCTGGGGCTGAAGGATCTCGACGACAAGACCGTGCGCGCGACGCTCGGTGTGGTACTCAAACACCAGAGCGACCATCAGCGCGCCCTGGCCGAGCTGAAATTGGCCTGAGCCGTGTCCGGTAAGCGCACCACCCCCCGCGCACTGGTCTCCGCGGCGTTGCGCGGCGGGTCCGCGTCCGCGGCGCAGGGTGCGCCGCCACCCGGGCAGACCGCGCCGCACGGGCTCTCCGGACATGTGGTCGGCTTCGTGGAGGCCCTGCGCGCCAGGGGAATTCCGGTCGGGCCGTCGGAAACAGTGGATGCCGGCCGGGTGCTCACCGTGGTCGATCTGATGGATCGCGAGATGCTGCGCGAGGGCCTGGCCTGTGCGCTGCTGCGCCGGCCCACGCAGCGCGCCACCTTCGACGGATTGTTCGAGCTGTGGTTCCCGGCGGCGCTGGGGGAGCGTGCGGGCGCCGACGACATCGAACTGCCGCGGCGCGACGACGGTGAAATCGACCTGTTCGAATTGCGGCGGATGCTGGCCGAGATGCTGGCCGCCGAACCGACGGGTGACCAGACCCGGCAGTTGCAGAACCTGGCCGCGCAGATGGTCGAGCAGATGGGGCAGTACCAGTCGGCGAACGGGCCGTCCTTCTCGGCGTATCAAACGCTGAAAGATGTGCAGCCCGAGGTGCTGATCAGCAGAATCCTCGCGGGATTGGCCGCCGGGCAGAACAATTCGGAGTTCGACACCGAAGTCGCCCGCCGCGCCGCCCGCGAACGGGTCAAGGCCTTCCGCGGCACCGTCGAGGCCGAGACCCGGCGACGGGTGGCCGAGCGACTGGGCCGCGAGCGCGTCGCGACCTACGGTGTCCAGCGCCAAGCCGAGGATGCCGACTTCCTGCGCATCTCGGAGAACGAACTGGCCGAACTGCGGCGCGGTTCGCAACGGCTGGCGCGCGTCCTGGCATCCCGCTTGGCCGCTCGCCGTCGCCGATCCCGGCGCGGTGAAATCGATCTGCGCAAGACGCTGCGCAAGTCCATGTCGACCGGCGGGGTGCCGATCACGCTGCAAACCCGCAAACCGCGGCCCGGCCGCCCGGATCTGGTGCTGCTGTGCGACATCTCGGGATCGGTGGCCGGATTCTCCAGTTTCACCATGCTGCTGGTGGATTCGCTGCGTGAGCAATTCTCGCGGGTGCGGATCTTCGCGTTCGTCGACCAGGTGGACGAGGTGACCCACATCTTCGATCAGGTCACGCCGCTGGACCAGGTGACCCGGCGCATCTTCACCGAGACCGAGGTGGTCGGATTCGAGGGGCACTCGGATTACGGTGCGGCACTGCGTGGTTTCGCGCAGGACTGGCCCGACGTGGTGACCAGCCGCACCTCCCTGCTGATTCTCGGCGACGCCCGCACCAACTATCGGGATCCGGCGCTGAATACGCTGCACGAACTCGTCCAGGTGGCCAAGCACGCGCACTGGTTGAATCCGGAGGCCGAAAAGATGTGGGGCACCGGTGATTCGGCCGCCAACCGCTACGCCGAGGTCGTCGAGATGCACGAATGCCGGTCGGCGCGCCAGCTGACCGGTGTGGTGAGCAGGCTACTTCCGGTCTAGTCATCGAGGACGGACATGAGCGATCTGCTGCGATACTGCCTCCGCAAGCCGGGAGCCTGGCGCGACGAACCCTGGGAGGGTGACGTCGTCGCGAAGGTCGGCGACAAGATCTTCGCCTTCGTCAGCCCGGAGACGGTGACGCTGAAATGTGGTCGCAACCGCCTCGAAGCCGACGAACTGGTGCATATCCATCCCGAGGATGTCACCGCCTCCGCCTATATCGGGCGATACGGCTGGAACACCGTCCGGCTGGGTGGGTCGGTGTCGGATGCGGAAGTGCGTGAACTGATCGATCAGTCCTACGCCGAGGTCGTCGCGAAACTGCCGAAATCCAAGCGGCCGACGGGATAGCGTGCCGTTCGCCCGGCATCATCAGCGGCTGTTAAGCGCTTTCCAAGCAGGGCCGTCGATCATTCGCGCGTGCCGTGCCCATCGGGGGAGTTCGCCGACGAAATCCCCGCCGACCAGCCGAGCGCCCCTGCGGCGCAACGGGTTTCCCGCCACGGGGAGGCCGAACGCCTCGGCCCCGAGCCCCGCGACTCCGGGCCGCCGCACGACTCGGAGCGCTCCGGCTACGAACCGCCCGCCGTCGAATGCCCGGCACCGACGCGCGCGACGGATGAACCGAGGCGAGGCGACATGCGGCTGCGAGCGCAAGAACTGGCAGAGGCCGCGACCGCCCTGCTCGCTACCAGCCCAGCCGCCGCCGAACGAATGTTGCGGCAGGCTGTGGACTCTGGCAGCGGTGTGCTGTCCGGTGAACAACTCGCACGGCTGTCCTCGCTGGTGGTGACGGCGGTCGCCAACCAGCCGGGCCGGGAGCACGACCTGGCGGCCGCGGCGGTCGCGGCGGCCGAGAGCTGGGCCGGTATCTCCGCCGCCGACGCGGCCCATCACACGCTGCTCGCCGCCCGCGTCCACTATCGCAGCGGTCACCATCGTTTCGCGGCCACCCTGTTCGCCGCTGCCCTCGGCTGCGATGCGCTGCCCTATCCGCCGGAAGAGATCGCGGTGCTGTACGAGCAGTTCGGACGATGTCTGGCACAGTGCCACCGCCACCGTGCCGCGGCACGGGCATACGCAGTGGGTGCGGCCGCCGTCGCCGGCCGGCCCCAGTGGGACGAACTGCACGGCGACCTGATCGAGGCGGCGACCCGGTCCCGGCGCGCGGCGCGCAACCCGGCCGCGATGGTGCAGGCGTATCTGTCGGCGCGGCGGGCGCGGTGAGCACCGGCGTTCCCCGCTCGGGCCCGCCCAGTAAGCTCGGCATTCGTGCAAAACACAGGCCGGCGCAAACTGGGCGTGATGGGCGGTACGTTCGATCCGATCCATCACGGGCATCTGGTTGCCGCCAGTGAGGTCGCCAACCGCTTCGACCTCGATGAAGTGATCTTCGTACCCACCGGGCAGCCGTGGCAGAAGTCCACGCGGCAGGTTTCACCGGCGGAGGACCGCTATCTGATGACGGTCATCGCCACCGCGTCCAATCCGCGGTTCTCGGTCAGCCGTGCCGACATCGACCGGGAGAAGGCCACCTATACTGTCGATACCCTTCGTGACCTGCAGAATCAGCATCCGGACGCGGATCTGTACTTCATCACGGGTGCGGACGCGCTGGCCAGCATCCTGACATGGCAGGATTGGGCGGAACTGTTCGAGCTGGCGAAGTTCGTCGGGGTGAGCCGTCCGGGGTACGAATTGAATGTCGACCACCTCGAGGGACATCTGCGGAATCAACCGGCCGATGCGGTCACCGTCATCGAGATCCCGGCCCTGGCGATCTCGTCGAGCGAATGCCGTCGCCGTGCCGCCGAGGGGCGCCCGGTGTGGTACCTCGTTCCCGACGGCGTCGTGCAGTACATATCGAAACGGCACCTGTACGTGCCGGGAGGGAACGGAAGGGTGAGTCCAGCATGAGCGGTCAGGCGCGCAGGAGGCAGCGGAGCGTAATCACGGAGCGCCCCGCTCATGCTCGAGGAGAGAACGCATGACGGCATCGGCACAGGCGGTGGAGATGGCGCGGGTCGCCGCGCGGGCCGCCGACGAGAAGCTGGCGACCGACGTCGTCGTCCTCGATGTCTCCGATCAGCTGGTGATCACCGACTGCTTCGTCATCGCCTCCGCGCCGAACGAGCGTCAGGTCAACGCGATCGTCGACAACGTCGAGGAGAAGTTGCGGCTCGCCGGGCACAAGCCGGTCCGCCGCGAGGGCACTCGCGAAGGTCGCTGGGTGCTGCTGGACTACGTCGACGTCGTGGTGCACATCCAGCACAGCGACGAACGCAATTTCTATGCGCTGGAACGGTTGTGGAAGGACTGCCCGCAGGTCGAGGTGCCCGGTCTCGAGGCTCCCGCGCAGGCCCAGGCGAGTGGTAGCGGGGAGACCGAGTGAACCGCGGACCCGAAGGGGGGACCGCGCGTGATCCCGAGGTGTCCGGGGAACGCGCCGTCGACTCCGATGTGAGCGACGCGTCCGAAGGTGTTGCGCCGGCAGCGGGTTCGCGGGCGTCGAAATATCCGGGCGTGCGCCGGCTGATCCTGCTGCGACACGGGCAGACGGAATGGAATGCCGCCGACCGCATGCAAGGCCAGATCGACACCGAGCTCAGCGAATTGGGCCGGCGCCAGGCGAAAGACGCTGCGCGCGAGCTGGTTTCCCAGGACGCCGTCGCGATCATCTCCTCGGATCTGCGCCGCGCCTACGACACCGCACTCGCACTGGCCGAACACAGCGGACTCGAGGTCGTGCGGGATGCGCGGCTGCGGGAGACCAGCCTCGGCGACTGGGAAGGTCTGGACCACCTCGAGGTGGACGCGCGGTATCCGGGCGCGCGCAAGGCGTGGCGACTCGATCCCACGGTCACCCCGCCGGGCGGGGAAAGCAAACTCGAGGTCGGCGCGCGGGCGCTGCCGGTGGTTCGCGAGCTGTTCGCCGAGCGTGCGGACTGGCCCGGCCGTACCATCATCCTGGTCGCGCACGGCGGGCTGATCGCAGCCCTGACCGCCGCGCTGCTGGAACTGCCCGAGCACAAATGGCCGATCCTGGGCGGATTGGCCAATACCAGTTGGGTGCAGCTGAGCAGCCACGGTCCGGGCATCGAGCAGCCGGGTTGGCGGCTGGATGTGTGGAATGCGGCGGCGAAGGTAGCACCTGATGTCCTCTGAACGCTCCTCCGACGACCGGGACGAACCGGTCCGGCAGGTATCCGACGAACTGTTGCGCAAGGCATCCGAAGGGCCGGTCCGGCGGCTGCCGGACGCGCTGTTCGGCGGTCCGGTCGCGCCGGTCGAACCGGCCGGGGAATCCGATGCCGCCGCCGAGTCGGGGGATGCGGACGACGACGGGGGATCGACCGGCCCGCCGGCCGTTCTCTCGGATGCGCCCGCGGCGGCAGAACAGAATGCGGAACCGGCCGAGGACGCGCGGGAAGACAGCGTGACCGGCGGTTCCGAGACGACACCCTCCACCGCTACGCACGCCGTATCCGGCGATGCGACCGTAGCCGGTGACGACGACGCGCACCGGAAGTCCGACGCCGGTTCCGGCGCGGCGACTCCCGGGGAGCCGACCGTGTCGAGCGTGGCCGTCGACGCCGTATCGGGGATCGACGACGCGGTCTCCGCGGATGCGCTGCCGAGTATCGGCGACGCGGCCGGCGCACCCGAGGGTTCGGCGCGACCGGTGCTGGTCGTGATCGCGGATTCGCTGTCGTACTTCGGCCCGAAGGGCGGCCTGCCCGCCGACCATCCGCGCATCTGGCCGAATCTGGTTGCCGCGGAACTCGATTGGGATGTCGAATTGGTGGCGCGGATCGGCTGGACCTGCCGCGACGCCTATTGGGCGCTCATCGGCGATCCGCGCGTATGGGCCGCGGTGCCGCGCGCGGGAGCGGTGGTGCTGGCCACGGGCGGCATGGACACGCTGCCCTCGCCGTTGCCCACGGCGCTGCGCGAAATGATCCGGTATCTGCGCCCACCGGTGCTGCGCCGGCAGGTGCGCACCGGATATCAGTGGCTGCAACCGCGACTGTCGAAACTCGGTCGCCCCGTGGCACTTCCGCCGCACGTGAGCATCGACTACCTGGAACAGTCCCGGCATGCGCTGGCCCAGTTGCGGCCCGATCTGCCGGTGGTCTCGGTGCTGCCCTCCGTCCACGACTGCGAGGCCTACGGCAAGGTGCACTCCGGGCGTGCCCCGGCGGTGCGTGCGCTGCAGGAATGGTCGGCGAAAACCGGTGTGCCGCTGGTGGACCTGGGTGAGGCCGTGCGTGACGACATCTTCTCGGGCGAGGCGAATCCGGACGGGATCCACTGGGGCTGGGAAGGGCATGCGGCGGTGGCGCGAGCCATGGTGAAGGTGCTGTCGGAGGTGCGTTCGGTCGAGGCCGGTGCATGAATCGGTTCGGATAGCCGATGACCGTCGTGGTGGTCACGGATTCGGCGGCGAGCGTACCCGCCGCACTGGTATCGGAATTGGGCATCGTGGTGGTGCCGCTGCATGTGCTGGTCGACGATCGGGCGATCGCCGAGGGAGTCGACGACTGCGACATCGACTACGGCGCGTCCACGGTGACGACCTCGTCCGCCTCCCCGGGTGAATTGCGCGCCGCCTACGAGCGCGCATTGGAGCTCAGCGCGGGCGATGGTGTCGTGGCCGTGCATATTTCGCGGCAGCTGTCGGCGACCTGGGAAGCCGGTCGCCAGGCCGTGCAGGATATGGATGCCGCCGACCGGGTGCGCCTGGTGGATTCACTGAGCGCGGGTCTGGGCACCGGGCTGCCCGTACTCGCCGCCGCCCGTCGCGCGCGGTCGGGTGCGGCGCTGGACGTCGTCTACGACACCGCGGTCACCGCCGCCGGTCGATCGCGCACGTTCATCGTCGTCAATCGGACCGAGCAGCTGCGTCGCGGCGGGCGGCTCAGCACCGCGGCCATGTTCTTCGGCGCCGAACTGGTGACCAAGCCGATACTCCAGATCGTCGACGGCAAATTGGAGCTGCGGGAGAAGGCGCGCACCCGGTCCAAGGCATACGCGAAACTCGTTGCGGCAGCGGTCGATGCGGCCGGTGACGACGGGGCGGCGGTGGCCGTGCAGCATCTCGGCGCCGCCTCCGCGGCGGCCACCATCGCCGGACAGCTCGGCGAACTCATCCCCGGCATGCGCGAGCTCGTGACCGCCGAATTCGGTCCCACGCTCGGCGTACACGTGGGCACCGGGGCGGTCGGCGTTCTGGTGGTGCCCGGCGGCTGCGGCTGAGCCCCTACCATCACCGGCCGACGAACTCCGTCGCCGCGCCGGCGGTTGTCCACAGCTCAGCCGCTGTCCCCAGACATTCCGAAACCCCAGTTCGCGCACCGAGTCACGCCCCGCCGCGCACATACGGTCACCGTCATGGCGCGACACGAGGATCGGACCCTACTGCGGCAGCGACTGCACGACGTATCACCCGCAACGGCAACGCTCGGCACCCTGGCTCCCGGCCCGGGCGACCCGGCCCACGACGGGCTGTGGGACCTCGCCCGATCACCCGCGGACTCGGCCGAGCAGCGCCGCGATCCCTCGGGCAACTCCTCCGGAAGCCGGGAATCCGGGATGCGCGGTGGCGAACCGGATCCGCCCGCCGAACCGGTGAGCGGCTTCGACGGCGGCCGAACCGCCGTCGCGATGCGACCTGGTGTGGATGCCGGCGTGGACGAAGCCGCCGGCGTTCGGGCCGGCGACTACGGCGGGACTCGGCCGAGGCGGCCGTCTTCGCCGAGCCGTATCCGGCAGAGGCGCGACGATGCCGCGTCGCATCCTGCGAGTACGGGAGCCCTCGACCGACGCGACGGTGACGGCCGGGATGGAGACGAAGGTCCCGCGGCGGTGACGTTCCCCGAGGCGCCGGAGAGTCCGCGAATTCCGCAGTGGCTCAGCGAACCGGTGGGATCGGTGACGATCTGGCAGCGGCTCGTTCCGGAGCGATTCCGGGGAGTACGCGTGGATCCCGGGCGCAAAGGAGTGTGGGTGCTGGCCGGTGCCGGCGTGGCGGCGGTGATCGTGGCGGCGGCCGCCGCGCACCGAGACGATCCGGTGGCAGCGCCGGTGGCGCCGCTACCGGCGGTGCGCACGGACGCCGCCGAACCCTCGGTGGTTTCCGCGCCGGTGGACGGCCCCGGACTGGCCGTGCGGTCGGATCCGCCGGGCCGGGCGACGCCGCCGGCTCCCGGCGGCGATCTGGTGGTCAGCGTCATCGGTTTGGTCGAACATCCGGGTCTGCTGCGTCTCGCACCCGGAACACGGGTCGCCGACGCCGTCGCGCGGGAGGGCGCGGACCTCGCCGGGCTGAATCTCGCCCAGCGACTCGCCGACGGCGACCAGATCGTCGTCGGCGAGCCAGGACCCGCGAGCGGCCCGCGCCTCGGCAGCATGGTCGTTCCGGGCGCCCCGCATACGGCCGCGACGTCGGGCGCCGCCTCGCCACCCGGGCACAAGATCAACCTCAACACCGCCACGGAACAGGATCTCGACTCCCTCACCGGAGTGGGCCCCACCACCGCCGCGGCGATCATCGGCTGGCGCAACCGGCACGGCCGCTTCACCAGCATCGACCAGCTCGCCGAAGTCACCGGCATCGGCCCCGCCAAGCTCAACCGGCTCCGGGACCAGGTCACCCTGTGAACCCCGGCGAATCGAAGCATGCTCGGCGTCGGAACGAACCCGTCGCGAACTCCGCCCACGATGGCGTCGAACGCGTAATGGCCGGTGCGAGTGGCACTCCGTTGGACGTGCGGCTGCTTCCCGCCGCGCTGGGGTGCTGGGGCGTGACCATCGCGGGGATCACGCTGGGGTGGCGAGCCGGACTGTGGGTGTGCGCGGGGCTGGGGCTCTCGGTGGCCGGAGCGGGAATCATTCTGGCGCGGAGTCGTTTCCGTGCTCCGCATCGAGCGGCATGGTGGGTGGTGCTGGCCGCGCTGCTGGCGTCGGCGGGATTCGGGGTGGCGGCATCGTGGCAGGCCTACCGGGTGAGCGCCCATCCCCTGGGACGGCTGGCGACGGGCAGCGTGGTGACGGCCGAGATGGTGGCCGGAGATCCGAAACCCCTCCCGGCCCACTCCTTCGGTGGGCGGCAATGGACCATGCGCGCGACGGTTCGCGAATTCCGTTACGGCGCAACATCCGTCCACGGCGATGCGGCGGTGACGGTGATCATGCCGGAGCGGATCTGGTCGGGTCTGGTGCCGGGGCAGCACGTCACCGTCCGGGCTCGGCTCGAACATCCGTGGCGACGTGATCTGACGGTCGCCGTGCTGCGGGCGCAGGGACCGCCGATCCGGGTCGGGACGCGGCCGTGGTGGCAATCGGCGGCCGCGGCGGTGCGAGGGAATCTGTCCGAGGCGGCCGAACGCGCGTTGCCCCCGGACGCGGCCGGAGTGCTACCGGGGCTGATCGACGGCGATATCTCCGGGCTGCCCGATCATGTCCGCGAGGACTTCCGGGCGGTCGATCTCACCCATCTGGTCGCCGTATCCGGGACGAACGTCTCGATCGTGCTCGCCGGTGTGCTGCTCGCGACCCGAGCTCTGACGCTCGACCCGCGCTGGGGTGCGGTACTCGCCGCGCTGGCGCTCATCGGATTCGTCGTTCTGGCGCGGCCGTCGCCGTCGGTACTGCGGGCGGCCGTGATGGGCGCGATCGCGGTGCTGGCGATGGTGACGGGGCGCCGGAAACAGGCACTACCGGCCCTGTGTGCCGCGGTGGTCGTGTTGATCGCGCTCGCACCGCAACTGGCGGTCGATATCGGCTTCGCTCTCTCGGTGCTGGCGACCGCAGGCCTGATCCTGCTGGCGCCGAGCTGGTCGCGGTGGCTCGAACAGCGTGGCTGGCCACCACTGGCGGCCGAGGCGTTCGGTGTCGCGGCGGCCGCCTTCGCGGTCACCACGCCGATCATCGCCGCGCTCACCGGACATGTCAGCGGGGTGGCGATCGTGGCGAATGTGCTGGTCGAACCCGTCGTCGCGCCGATCACGCTGCTCGGGGTCGGCGCCGCCGCTCTGTCGTGCTGCTGGCAACCGGCGGCGATCTGGGTGCTGAACCTGGCCGAGCCGCCGATGTGGTGGTTGCTCTTCGTCGCCGAACATGCGGCGGCACTGGGTATTTCGCTGCCGACGCCCGCCGGAGTTCGGGGTGCGGTACTCGCCGGAGCGCTCATCGGGGGCGGTGTCGCGGTGCTCGGGCGCCTGGGCGCGCGCCGCACACGCCCGCCCCCGGGTTCGGCACCGCCGCCGGCACCCGGCGACGGGTCGGTGAACCTGTCACCGCCCACCCGTAGGATCGTGCCGTGACCGATCACCTGGCTGCCCTACATCTGGTACTCGGTGAGGAGGAACTGCTCATCGAACGGGCGGTCGCCTCGATCGTGGCGCAGGCGCGGGCCGCGACCAACGATCCCGACGCGATGCCGGTGGATCGGCTGCGGGCGGGCGATGCGAGCTCCGCCGAACTGGCCGAACTGCTGAGTCCCTCGCTGTTCGCGGAGGATCGGGTGATCGTCCTCGAGGCCGCCGCGGAGGCCGGTAAGGATGCGGTGGCGCTGATCACCGCGGCCGCCGGTGATCTGCCCGAGGGAGTCGTGCTCGTGGTCCTGCACTCGGGCGGCGGCCGGGCCAAGGCACTGGCGCCGGCACTGCAGAAGCAGGGTGCCGAGGTGCACACCTGCGCCAAGATCAGCAAGGCGAACGAGCGAAACGAATTCGTACGCAACGAATTTCGCACAGCAGGCGTCCGCGTCTCCGGTGATGTGGTGCAGGCGGTGGTGGAGGCCATCGGATCCGATCTGCGTGAGCTGGCCGCGGCCTGTTCCCAGCTGGCCGCCGATACCGGCGGCAAGGTGGATGTCGACGCGGTGCGCCGGTACTACTCCGGTCGCGCCGAGGTCACCGGATTCGAGGTCGCCGATCTGGCGGTCGCCGGTGACCGCCCCGCGGCCATGGAGGCATTGCGCTGGGCGACCGACCGCGGCGTCCCGGCCGTTCTGCTCGCCGACGCGCTCGCCGATTCCGTGCACACCATCGCGCGGGTCGGATCCGCCGGTCGCGGTGACCCGTTCGCGCTGGCCTCCCAGCTCGGTATGCCGCCCTGGAAGGTGAAGAAGGCGCAGACGCAGGCACGTGGCTGGACCGCCGCCACGATCGGCAGCGCCCTGCAGGTGGTGGCCGCACTCAACGCCGACGTCAAAGGCGGTGCGGCCGATACGGATTACGCGCTCGAACACGCCCTGGCCGGCATCCTGGACCTGCACGCCGCCTCGCACTGAGCCGCCGGCCGACAGGTCACCGGGCCGAGCGGGCGAGGCGCCGACCGGCCCCGCGTGGTGATTGCTCGCCGCGCCGCATCGACCGATCCGAGGGTGCGGCCGGAGTCAGCGGTCGTTGTGCGCGATGATCTCGCCGACGAGCGCGGGACCCGGGAAGTCGGCCATCACGACGCCGGTCGCCGCGCCCGGCCGGGAGCGGAGGTAGTCGAGTGCGTGCTGGTTCTCGTATTCGGCGTAGCGGTGGGGGAATTTCGCCGGGTCGGGCACCCCGGAGGCCGACAGGAAGTCCATCGACAATGCGCGGGTGCCGATGGCCGGGGCCCGCGCGAGGTGGGTGGCGGCAGCCGCCCATTTGTCCTCGCGAGTGGGTTTGTCCCACAGATCCTGCGCGTCGACCGGCAGGCCCCGGTCGTCTATCCCGTCGGCGCGGATGACGACGAGGGTGCCGCGCACGTCACCCAGCCGGGGAATCGCGACGGGGCCGCTCGCCGCCGGTCGCCACACCCGCGGATGCGCGTTCAGGTACCGGTCCAGCAGTGGCGGGTCGGGCGGTAGCCCGCCCGCGTCCTCGCAGTGGAAGGTCTTGTCCTCGTTCGTGCATTCGGCCTTCACCCGCATCAGGATCGTCTCGCGCGGGTGCCGGTCCAGGAATTGTTCGGTGATCCGCAGCACGTCGTCGAGGCCCGCCTGCTGGTAGAAGCTGCCGTGCTGTACGCCGAGATTGCCGGCCTCGTCGCGCCGGACCCGGATGTCGAACGCCCGGATACCGGCCTCGAGCTGGGTGCTCGCGGTCCGTTCCGACGCACAGGCGGGCTCGGTGCAGCCGGTATCGAACTTCTCCTGGGTGACCACGGCCGGCCCGGCCTTACCGCCGTGGATCGACATGGTGTCGTGAGTGCCGGGGATGGACATCGCGCTGAGCGGGGTGCTGTCGGGCAGCGCGCCCATCCAGTCCGGATTGCTCGCGGAATCGAGATGATCGATCGCGCCGACGGCGGCGGCCTTGGGCATACCGGCCGACTCGGTGCCGGATGCGGCCGACGCCGGCGCCGATTGCGCCGCGGCGACCGGTCGCGCGACCGGGACCGACTGCCCGCAGCCGGACGACAGCGCGCACGACACCGCCACTATCGCAAGAACAAGGCCCGTACGTCCGCGAATCTCCCCACCCCACACCCGGACAACGGTAGCCGACGTGAATCAACGACAAAAGCCGCCGTGGTCATCTGCGATGCAGATCCTCTGCCACGGCGGCGTTGCGAATGCTGTTGTGCGGCAGAACATGCCGCGTCGGTTCCGGCGACGGCCGGAACCCGGGAAATCAGCCCAGCTTGTTGAAGGCCAGCGAGAGGGCGGACTTCTTGTTGGCGGCCTGGTTGGCGTGGATGACGCCCTTCGAGGCGGCCTTGTCCAGGCTGCGGCTCGCCGAACGCATCAGCTCGAGCGCCTTGTCCTTCTCGCCCGCCGCGGCGGCCTCGCGGAACTTGCGGATCGAGGTGCGCAGCGCGGACTTCACCGACTGGTTGCGCACCCGCGCCGCCTCGTTGGTGCGGATCCGCTTCATCTGGGACTTGATGTTGGCCACGCCTGTTCCTCTGATTCCTTCTCGTCAGTTGATGTGCTCTTGATGTTCGTGAAAAGTCTCTGGGCGCACTACACGGAAACAGGTAGCGCCGCGCCGACGATCGAGGTTACCAGCTGGGGTGGTGTGAAGTGAAATCGCTGTGCCCGCGCCCGGTCAGCGCGCCGGTTGCCAGCTGCTCAACCCCAGTGGTACTCCGCGCACAGCCGGTGGGCGACGAGATCGAAGGTCTTGCGCGGAAGGATAGCCCCCTCGCGCCGGATACCGGCCTCGGGCACATCGAGGACGCGGTCCAGCCGCACCCAGCTTTCGCGTCCCTCGTAATCCCATGGGCCGGAGCCGATTCCGATCCAGTTGTGTTCGGCGCCGCGGGCCGGGTTCGACGACAGCATCAGACCCAGCAAGGTCTTGCGTTCGCGTCCCACGACCAGCACCGGGCGGTCCTTGCCGTTGGCCGGATCCTCCTCGAACGGCACCCAGGTCCACACGATCTCGCCCGGATCGGCGCGGCCGTCGAGCTGCGGGCAGTAGACGATCTGGCGGGCACGTTCCCGGGTGGGCACCGGAGTCGAGGCCGCCGGCCGCACCGCGACCGTGTCCTTGGGCCGCGCCGCGACCGTGTCCTTGCGGCGGCCGCCGAGGGCGCGATCCCACATCGAGGAGCGCTGCATCCGGTCGACGAGTTTCGGCGCCTGCTTCTTGACGATCCTGGGCCCCTGCTCCTTGGCAATGGTCCCCAACTGCTTGCCCAGAGAGCTCCATGTGCTGGCCATATCGGCAGAGCTTAACGGCGAACCGCGCTCGGCTCATCCGGTGCCGGATTCGCTTGTGCCGGGCGGTGAATCGGGTGTGCCGCCGCTCACACCGAGGTCGCCGGCCCCCGGAACTGCGTCGTTGCCGCCGATGCCGGCCCGCCGGTGCGTGCACGACCACGCGGTATGCGCACGTAGACTGCCGCATGGCGACTTATCGACTTGTTCACGGGTAGGAGTGTCCCATCAGCACGTTTGCCGACACGACGTTCACCGATCCCTCGCGGATCCGGAACTTCTGCATCATCGCGCATATCGACCACGGCAAGTCCACGCTGGCCGACCGCATGCTGCAGTTGACCGGGGTGGTCGAGGAACGGCAGATGCGTGCGCAGTATCTGGACCGGATGGATATCGAGCGTGAGCGCGGTATCACCATCAAGGCCCAGAATGTGCGGCTGCCCTGGAATGTCGACGGCACGGACTACGTGCTGCATCTGATCGACACGCCCGGTCACGTCGACTTCACCTACGAGGTCTCGCGGGCGCTCGAGGCGTGTGAGGGTGCGATCCTGCTGGTCGACGCCGCCCAGGGCATCGAGGCGCAGACGCTGGCGAATCTGTATCTGGCACTGGACAAGGATCTCGAGGTCATCCCGGTGCTGAACAAGATCGACCTGCCGGCCGCCGATCCGGACCGCTATGCCGCCGAACTCGCCCATATCGTCGGCTGCGAGCCCGAGGATGTGCTGCGCGTATCCGGCAAGACCGGCGTCGGCGTGCCCGAACTGCTCAACAAGGTGATCGAGACGGTCCCGCCGCCGGTCGGCGAGGGCGATGCCCCGGCCCGCGCGCTGATCTTCGACTCGGTCTACGACACCTATCGCGGTGTCGTCACCTACGTGCGTGTGGTGGACGGCAAGCTCACCCCGCGTCAGAAGATCAAGATGATGTCCACCGGCGCCACCCACGAGCTGCTGGAGATCGGCATCGTCTCGCCCGAGCCCAAGCCCACCCAGGGCCTCGGCGTGGGCGAGGTGGGCTATCTCATCACCGGTGTGAAGGACGTCCGTCAGTCGAAGGTCGGTGACACCGTCACGACCGCCCGCGACGGCGCCACCGAGGCGCTGACCGGCTATCGCGAGCCGCGTCCGATGGTCTACTCCGGCCTCTATCCGGTCGACGGTTCCGACTATCCGGATCTGCGGGACGCGCTGGACAAACTGCAGCTCAACGATGCCGCGCTCACCTACGTCCCGGAGACCTCGGTCGCGCTGGGCTTCGGTTTCCGCTGTGGCTTCCTCGGACTGCTGCACATGGAGATCACCCGCGAGCGGTTGCAGCGCGAATTCAACCTCGACCTGATCTCGACCGCGCCCAACGTGATCTATCGCGTGATCATGGAGGACGGCACCGAACAGGTCGTCACCAACCCGTCGTTCTGGCCCGAGGGCAAGGTTCGCCAGATCTTCGAACCGGTGACCAAGTGCACGATCATCGCGCCGAGCGAGTTCGTCGGCACCATCATGGAGCTGTGCCAGTCGCGCCGCGGTGAACTGCTCGGCATGGACTATCTGTCCGAGACCCGCGTCGAGATGCGGTACACGCTGCCGATGGCGGAGATCATCTTCGACTTCTTCGATTCGCTGAAGTCGCGCACGCGCGGTTACGCCTCGCTGGATTACGAGGAGGCGGGCGAGCAGGAGGCCGCGCTGGTCAAGGTCGACATCCTGCTGCAGGGCGAGGCCGTCGACGCGTTCTCGGCCATCGTGCACAAGGATGCGGCCCAGGCCTACGGCCACAAGATGACCACCAAACTGCGCGAACTCATTCCGCGCCAGCAGTTCGAGGTGCCGATCCAGGCGGCCATCGGCTCGAAGGTCATCGCGCGCGAGAACATCCGCGCGATCCGCAAGGACGTGCTGGCCAAGTGCTACGGCGGCGACATCTCGCGTAAGCGGAAGCTGCTCGAGAAGCAGAAGGAGGGCAAGAAGCGGATGAAGACCATCGGCCGGGTCGATGTTCCGCAGGAGGCCTTCGTGGCCGCGCTCTCCACCGATTCGTCGTCGGACAAGCCGAAGAGGTAGTCTTCGAGGTTCCGTGAGATTAGTTGGACCGTTGACCGAGTCGGCGGCCGGTTGATCTTGGGGCTTTCCGGAGACGGCCTCCGGTGGCAAGCTCGGAAGATGCCGCTGTGACCTGTCATCTGTCCACCTGAAAGAAACCTGAAGGATGTGACAGTCAAGTTTTCCGGAAATAAGGTGTAAAAAGACCCGGATTCGGTAACACCCCGTTCGGTTTCGCCAGCCGAACGCTGAGAGCGGAGTTTGTATGACGCGTGAGCTGCCCTTCGACGATGATGCGGACGCGGGCGATCATGCGAACGATGCCGCATATCGCGTGGCGACCGGTGTCGCGCGGGTGGCTCGAGCCGGTGCGTACGTCACCGGCGGTGCGCTGATCGCCTCCAACGGGTCGCCCGCGCCGGAGAACGAATCGCACAACAGCCACATCACCGGCTGGTCCACCGCCGATCCGCATCCCGATGTGCCGAGCCCGGTGGTGACCTATCCGGACCCGTCGCCGGACTCTGTCCCGCCCGATCTCGGGACCTCCACGCCGCGGCACACCCCGGCCGCACCGGCGCCGGGGCTCGCGCTGCCCGAACACCACGGCACGGATGCGTTTCCGGGCCTGCAGTTCCCGCAGGGCAGCCAGTCGCCGCTGACGTTCGGTGAGTTCCCCGGGACGACCGGCGGCGAATCTCCCGACTCCCATTTCCCGTTCCCCGAATCGAACCACGGGTTCGGCGGCAACGGTGTCTTCGATTCGCCGGGATTCGGTGGCGGACACGGGCTTTCGATGCCCGGCTTGCACACCTCGAGTGCTCCGTTCGGCTTCGGCGCCGAGGGTTCGGGACCGGCGTCGAGTGCGAGCGGACTCGACCTGCCCGGTGCCGCCCGCACGACCGACGAGCAGCGCGACGATTCCGACCTGTCGGGTCCCGACCCGCATCCCACTACGCCGTTGCTCGGCCACGGCCTCGGGCTTCCCGGCACCAATGGTCTGCACCTGCCGGGTATGAACGGTCTCGGCGCGGGTGGTTTCGGCTCCGGCAACGGACTTCAGGACGGACACGGCGCCTTCGACGGAATCGGGGACGGTGGTGGCCCGGGCATCTTCCTGGGTACCGAGATGAAGGTGGACGCCCACATCGGCTTCGACGGCGTCTGGGTCACGACCGAGACGAAGGTCGACTTCGCCGTCGGTGACGTCGGACATCAACTCGACGACTACGGCAACTGGCTGGGCAACAGCGCCCACCAATTCCCCGGCTTCACCCCGCAATCCGACGCCACGGCCGCGGCGGGGCAGAGCGTCGGCGCGGCCGATGTCACCCGGGCTGCGGGAACCTCCGCCGACGGCATGACTGTGCCCGCACCAGGGGCGACCGCATCGGCCACACAGTCGGGGGCCGCGCATCCCGCTTCCGCGGCGGGCTCTGCCGGCACCGCGGCCAATGGCGCCGCGGCACCCGGATCGCCGGCCTTCGCGCCGCAATCCGGACCGATGGCGGCGTCGGCCGCTCCCGGCCCGGCGTCCTTCTCGACCGCGCAGGCGTCCGCGCCGGTGACGAATGCCACGGCGCCGCAACCGGTTTCGATCGCACCGGTCGTCGCGGCACCGGCTCCGGTCGCGCCCGCTCCGGCTCCGGCGTTCGTCCAGCCGGTCGCGGCGACGCCGCTGCAGACCACGATTCAGCCCGAGGCCGCCACCCACCCGATCGCGAATGTGATCACCACGCACGCGGGACCGTCCCCGCTGACCGCACCCGCGGTGGCCGTTCCGGCGCTCTTCGACGACCGGCCCCGCCATACCGATGCCGGACTGCCGGGCGGCGGTGCGAACGATCCCTCGGACGGCGCCGGGCGGAGCACCACCCACACGCCGACCACCACGTCGCACGGCACCACCACGACCCACGGCACCGATGCGTCGAAGACGCCGGCCGTGCCGAGCACGTCGCATGCGCCGGGGACCACTCCCGGCGGTGAGCACACCACCACCCGTCCGGGCACCTCGACCGGCCGGGATTCGGCCGATCACGATTCCACCGACCGGCCGACGCCGACCGTGACGGTGCCCCGCGACACCGATTCCGGTCATCCCACCCGCACCCCCGGTACGACACCGTCCGATCCCGGCAGCGATTCCGGGCCGTCGACCTCCGCCGGTGCGGACGCGTCGACGCCGGGGCATACCGCGACGCATACGCCGGGCACCTCCTCGGGCGCGGACACCTCCGCGTCCGGCGACGCCGACGGTTCGACCGCACCGACCCACGGTTCCCAGCTGCCGACCCATGATCCGGATTCGGTTCCGACGCAGCAGATTCCGACGCAGCAGTCGATGCCGCCGAGCCACGACCAGACCATTCCGACACACGAACCGACCGTGCCGACCGCGCAGCACACCGCACCCGTGGAGCCGCCGACCGTGATCAAACCGCCGACCACCATCGATCCCGCGCCGAACGCGCACGTTCCGGTGAAACCGGTTGCGGCCGTGACGGATTCGTACGACACCTCGCTGTGGTCCGATTCCGCTCACGGTCTGGCGACCGTGTCCGCCGCCGGACTGTCCGGCGGTCTGCACGAGACCACCTTCGCCGAGACGCATTACCCGGTGGACCATCCCGTCGATTTCCACGTGCTTCCGCTGTGACGGCGGTGGAGTCGCCGGGTGCCAAACATCCCGACGAGATGGCGCCGCTGCTCGCGCAGCTCGACGAACTGCTCGAGCTGACCCGCGCCGCGGGCCGGGCCGACCTCACCGCGCGACTGGGGATGTCGCGGGCCCGGGTGGCCGACCCGCGCGTGCGGCTGGTGGTCGTCGGCGAACCCAAGAACGGGATGAGCACGCTGGTCAACGGACTGGTGGGCAGTGCGGTCAGCGCGACCGGCAGTCAGGTCAGCGTTCCGGTGATCGCCGAATACGGTCCGGAGGCGACCGCCACACTCGTGCGCTCGCTGCCCGGCGGTCGCACCGAACGCCAGCCCGTCGACCCGCTGAACCCCGGCCCGGCCCTGAGCGCGGCCGGCGTGATCCGGGCCGAGTTCACCGATCCGAGCCCGCTGCTGGCCGAGGGGTTCGTGGTGATGGACGCGCCCGGCGCCCCCGCCGACGCGCCGACGACCTGGTCGCTGATCGCCGCGGCCGACGCCGTGCTCTACGTCAGCGACGCGGCCGCGGAATACACCCCCGAGCAGATCGCTCTACTGCAGCGGATCCGGCAGGTGTGCCCGACCGTGGTGTGCGTGCTCAACAAGATCGACCGCTACGGCCACTGGAGCCAGGTACAGCAGCGCAACCGCGACCTGCTCGACGCCGCCGGCCTGGGTTTCGCGGTCGCCCCGATCTCCGCCGACCTGCATCTGCGTGCCGGTAACGATCACCGCCGCGATATCGAATCCGGTGTGCCGCAGCTGATCGACCATCTGCGCGGATATGTCCTCGCTCGCGCCGACGCGGTCGCCCGGGAGGCGGCGCTGCGCGACATCCGGACCATCACCGACCATCTGGGGCTGGCCTTGCGCAGTGAGGCCGAAACCCTGCGGGACCCGCGGCGCTACACCGCGATCACCGATCAATTGCGCACCGCGCGCGCCGAGGCCGCCGACCTGCGCCACCGCAGCGCCAACTGGCAGGTCACCCTCGCCGACGGCTGTTCGGAACTGATGGCCGATATCGAACACGATCTGCGGCACCGGTTGCGTAGCCTGGTCCGCCACGCCGAAACGGAGATCACCAAGCGCGACCCGGCCCGCGGCTGGGACGAATTCGGCGCCGATCTGGACTCCCGGATCTGTGAGGCGGTCGAGGAGAATTTCGTCGTCGCCCACTATCGCGCGGTGGAACTGGCCGAGCAGGTGACCGCGAAATTCCCCGCCGACTCGCGCGATGTACCGCTGCCCGATCTGCGGCTCGAGGATCCGGGCGACGTGCTCGAGCCCGTGGCCTCGCTGGAGCCGCTCGACACCGCCAAGGTGAGTTTCACCTCGTCGCTGCTGAACGTGATGCGCGGTTCCTACGGTGGCCTGCTCATGGTCGGTCTGCTCACCAGCTTGCTGAAAATGCCGCTGGTGAACTGGTATTCGGGCGCGGCCGCCGCCCTGCTGGGCATCAACGCGCTGTGGGAGGACCGCAAGCTGCGCCGGGAGCGGCGCCAGTCCGAGGCCAAGGTGGCGGTCGCCCGCCTGATGGACGATGTGATCTTCCAGGTCGGCAAGGAATCGCGGCACCGGCTGCGCGCCATGCAGCGCATGCTGCGCGACCACTTCACCGATCTGGCGGACCAGACGCTGCGGTCGGTGGACGAATCGCTGCGCGCGGCCGAGGAGGCGGCGGCGGTCAATTCGCCGGAGAGCCGCGAACGGCGCCTTACCGAAATCGAGCGGTCGATGGTGCGGTTGCGGGAGATCCGCGAAAACGCGGACGTGCCCTAGCGTTCGCGGTGCGGTGACGTTCACAGCGGGTGGTCCGGGAGTACCGGACCACCCGCTGTCCATCAGCCCGCGGGATGCGCCGGATGGAATTCCCCGGCGCCGGTGGAATGTTCGGCCCGGATCACGTGCATCACCGCGTTGATCAACGCCAGATGGGTGAACGCCTGCGGGAAATTGCCCAGATGCCGCCCGGTGTAGGGGTCGATCTCCTCGGCGTAGAGCTTGAGGGGGCTGGCGTATCCGAGCAGTCGTTCCAGCAGATGCCGCGCCCGGCGCACCTCACCGATCTCCACCAGCGCCGACACCAGCCAGAACGAGCAGATGGTGAATGTGCCCTCCGCGCCGGACAATCCGTCGTCGGTGGTGTCGGTGCGGTAGCGCAGCACCAGACCGTGCTGGGTCAGATCGGAGGCGATGGCCAGCACCGTGGCGCGCACCCGCGGGTCGGTGGGCGGCAGGAAGCGCAGGAGTACGACGAGCAACAGCGAGGCGTCGAGGGTGTCGCCGCCGTAGGTCTGGGTGAAGATGCCCTTGTCGTTCACGCCGTGGGCGAGCACATCGGCGTGGATCTCCGCGGCGAGGGCGGCCCATTTCTCGGCGTAGTCGGCCTCGCCGTGCAATTCGGCGAGTTTCGCGCCGCGATCCAGCGCGACCCAGCACATCACCTTGGAGGAGGTGAAATGCTGCGGTTCGCCGCGCACCTCCCAGATCCCGCGGTCGGGTTTGCGCCAGTTCTCGATCGCCGCCTCGACCTGACGCTTCAGCATCGGCCACAACGTCTCCGGCACCTGCTGCCGCGATTTCACGTGCAGATATACCGAATCGAGGATGGTGCCCCAGATGTCGTGCTGCTGTTGCTGATACGCCCCGTTGCCGATGCGGACCGGCCTGGCGCCGTCGTAACCGTGCAGATGCGGGATCTCGGACTCGTCCAGATCGCGTTCGCCGCCGATGCCGTACATCACCTGAAGCGGTTGCGCCTCACCGTCTTTCGCGGTGGCGACATCGTGCAGGAAGGCGAAGAAGTCGTCGGCCTCCCGGTTCAGGCCCAGCGTGTAGAGGCCCCACAGCGCGAAGGTGGAGTCGCGCACCCAGCTGTAGCGGTAGTCCCAGTTGCGTTCGCCGCCCGGCGTTTCCGGAAGGGAGGTGGTGGCGGCGGCCATCAGGGCGCCGGTGGGGGAGTAGATCAGGCCCTTGAGTGTGAGCGCGCTGCGCTGCAGATAGCCGCGCCACGGATGATCCGGGAACTTGCCGAGAGTGATCCACTGCCGCCAGCATTCGGTGGTCTGCCACATCTTCTCCGCCGCCTCGGCGAAGGTGCGCGGAGCAGGCAGCGGCGACCAGGACAGCGCCACGAACAACTGATCGCCCTCGTGCATGCGGGTGCGGGCGCGCGCCTCGCGCCCCTCCAGGCCCAGCCGCATATCCGTGGTGAGAACCAGTTCCCCGCAGGGCAATTCGTCGTGGGAGCAGGTGGCGGTGGCGGTGGCCTGCTCGTAGACCTCGCCGGTGTATTCCCAGTTCGCGGGCGCCCGATGATAGTCGAAGGCCGGCTCGCAACTCATCTCCAGTTCGACTACGCCGCTGACACATTTCACGGTGCGCAGCAGGATGTGCTCGGCGTCCCAGTCCTCCGGTGTCCGGCGGTAGGTCCGGCTGCGCCGGTCGTTGTTGTGCCAGGGGCCCAGGACCAGCGCGTCGCGGACGATGATCCATCCGGTATCGGTCTGCCAGGTCGTCTCCACGATCATGCCGCCGGGCAGATAGCGCCGCGCCGCGGGCACGTTCACACCGTAGGGACCGAGCCGGAAGTGCCCGGCGCTGCGATCGAGCATGGCCCCGAACACGCTGGGCGAATCCGGTCGCGGCAGGCACATCCACTCGACCGCGCCGTTGCGTGCGATGAGGCAGCAGGTTTCGCAATCGGAGAGGAAGGCGTAGTCGTCGATCGGCGGATACGACGACTTGTGCACGACGCCCGCCGAGATGGGCAGGTAGTTCGCCCCTATCTCCGCATCGGAGATATCGGCCAGGGCATCGCGCGGCGGAGACATGTCGTCGAGCGTCTCGATGAGGGGTTGTTCGGTGATCGGTTCGTCGTAGGACGCCATACAGCCATCATGGTGGATTCCGGTCGCGTTCGCCGGGACTGCCGGCGCTCGATATCGGCCGGTCGGCATGCCCTGCGGCCGTCGCACCCGTGACCTACTAGGCTGGTGGACGTGCATCATGTCGCGGGCTGGTGGGACGGCTTCGAGTTGTGGGTGGCCGGATTGCCGTTCATCCCGCAGTTCGTCGTGGTTCTGGTCGGAGCGGTGCCGTTCAGTTTCCTGATCGCCTACCTGCTCGATCGTGGACTGCGGATCGTGCTGCGACTGCTCGGCCGGGACCGGTCGGCCGCCGCCGAGACCGACCTCGCGGCCGCCGACGCCGCATCCGAGATCGAGCCCGATGCGGCGGCCCTCGCACCGCCCGAGCCGGCGCTGGCCGGCGCCTCGATGCACACCGCGGGTCCGATGCCGAAGGAAGCGATCTGATGCCACGCTCACGGGTCCAGCTGGCGCTGATCGCGCTGCTCGTGCTGATCGTCGTCGCCTGGTTGCTGACGCGATAATCCCCCGCTGTCGGAGGTTGCAGGTACTGTGCAGCCCATGCCAACCGATGAGGAATTCGTCGACCTCGAGCAGCTCCTGGAGATCGAGGACGGCCCCCGACTGATCGCGACCCACTACACCACCGCCGACGAGGCGATCGAGATGGTGCGCGCCGCGCAACTGCTCGGTCTGGGCGTGCGGCTGCAGAACCGGCTCCGCGCCGACGAGCCCGACGAGGACGGTGAGGACGTCGCCGTCGAGGAGTGGGTGCTCGACCTCTACGAGAGCCCGCCCGAGTCCGCCGACGAGGAATAGGCCGGCCCGATCGGCTCGTGCCGGACGTGCCCATCCCGGGGTTCGCGCGACTGTGGTCTTCACCACCGTCGGCGCGGGCCCCGGGTCTCGTTTCCGGGGCCGTCGGGTGACCGCCCGGAATCCGAAACATGAATACTTCCCGCCGGTCATCGGCGGGTTTCGCGGACTCGCCGGGCCGGGCCGATTTCCTCTTCGACCGATTCGCGCGGTTCCGGGCGCTCTGTTAGAGTCTGCCCGTGTCATCGAGCGTTGTTCCGCAGGTCCGCCATGAATTGGCGTTGATCGCGGTCGGCTGTCTCGTCGTCGCGGACATTCACTGTCGTCGATAGCTGATCGGACACGCTGCGCCTTCTCCATCGGACCGGCGCACATCTCTTCCGCAGCGTCTCCGCTTCCCGCGGCTCTGCCGCACGCGCCACTGTCCGGTATCCACCGGGGCAAAGGTCTACCGCTCAATCACAGTTACATCCGCCCCGGCAGCCGTGTGCGTCGGCGGCGGGCGGCAGGAAAGGTCGCTTCCATGTCTCGCAGATCGTCCAGCAGATCCTGGTTCTCGGTGCGCCGAGGGCGCATCGCCGTCGCGCTCACCGCGCTGGCGGCCGTGGGACTGACCGCCGCCTGCAGTGGTGGTTCGAGCGACACCGCGGGTGGCAACGCCAGCAGCGGTGGCGGGCAGCTGACGCTGTTCGCCTACTCGGTCGCCAAGCCGGGCTACGACAAGGTGATCGGCGAATTCAACAAGACCGAGGCCGGCAAGGGCGCGCAGATCCAGCAGTCCTACGGTGCCTCGGGTGACCAGTCCCGCAAAGTGAAGGACGGGGCGCAGGCCGACGTCGTCAGCTTCTCGGTCGAGCCCGACATCACCCGGTTGGTGGACGCCGGACTGGTCGACTCGAGCTGGAATGCCGACGCCAACAAGGGCGTGCCGTTCGGTTCGGTCGTCGTGATCGCGGTCCGCAAGGGCAACCCCAAGGGCATTCACGACTGGAACGACCTGCTCAAGCCCGGCGTCGAGGTGGTGACCCCGAACCCGTTCAGCTCCGGCTCGGCCAAGTGGAACCTGCTGGCGCCCTATGCCGCGGAGAGCGACGGCGGCAAGAATCCGCAGGCGGGCCTGGACTACCTGGGCAAGCTGATCTCCAAGGACCACATCAAGGTGCAGCCGAAGTCCGGCCGGGAGGCGACCGAGACCTTCCTGCAGGGCACCGGTGACGTGCTGCTCAGCTACGAGAACGAGGCGATCTTCTCCGAGCGCAGCGGGGATCCGATCGAACACGTCATCCCGCCGACCACCTTCAAGATCGAGAATCCGGTGGCCGTGACGAAGAACGCCAAGAACCCGACCACGGCCGTGGCGTTCAAGGACTTCCTGTACTCGCAGGCCGGTCAGAAGGCATGGGCGGAGGCCGGTTTCCGTCCCGTCGATCCGAAGGTCGCCGCCCAGTACAGCAAGGATTTCCCGGCGCCGCAGAAGCTGTGGACGGTCGCCGATCTGGGCGGGTGGAAGCAGGTCGACAAGGATCTGTTCACCCCCAACACCGGCAGCGTCGCGGTGCTCTACGACAAAGCCACCAAGTAGACCGGTGGCCCGGAGCGCACGGAATACTGGATGACTGTGACTGACAGCAGTACGAAGGCCGATATCGGCAGTAGTACCGACGCCGGGACCCCTGGTCCCGGCGTTTCCGGGCAGCAGCAGAAGAAGCAGTCCGCCGGGCCGGCCTGGCGGTCGCGGCTCACCGGCTCGGCCGGCTCGCTCGGCCTCGCGATCACGGTGCTGTGGCTGAGCCTCATCGTCTTGTTGCCGCTGGCCGCACTGACGGTCCATTCCTTCGACGACGGGTGGTCCGGCTTCTGGGACGCGGTCACCGCCCCCGCGGCACTGGACGCGCTGCGGGTGACCGTCCTCGTGTCGGTGGTCGTCGCCGTGATCAACGTCGTCATGGGCACGGTGGTGGCGTGGGTGCTGGTGCGCGACGATTTCCCGGGCAAGAGCTTCGTCAACGCCCTGATCGATCTGCCGTTCGCGCTGCCGACGATCGTGGCGAGCATCGTGCTGCTGTCGCTGTACGGGCCGCAGAGCCCGGTCGGTATCCATCTGAACGCCACCCAGCCGGGACTGGTGGTGGCGCTGGCGTTCGTGACCTTGCCGTTCGTCGTGCGCTCCGTACAGCCGGTGCTGATCGAAGCGGACAAGGAAGTGGAGCAGGCCGCGGCCTCGCTGGGCGCGAACAACCTGACCATCTTCCGGCGCGTGGTGTTGCCGTCGCTCGCCCCGGCCATCATCTCCGGCGGTGGCCTCGCCTTCGCGCGCGCCATCGGTGAATACGGTTCGGTGGTGCTGATCGGCGGCAATATTCCGCGCCGGACCCAGGTGGCGTCGCAATACATCCAACAGCAGATCGAGGTGGACCGTCCGGTGAACGCGGCGGCCGTTTCGGTAGCGCTGCTGGCGATTTCCTTCGCCACCCTGCTGATCCTGCGCGTCTTCTCCGAACGCACCGCCCGCAAGGAACAGGCCAGCCGATGAAACTGTCCACCCCGTCCCGGATTTCGCTGCGCGTGATCGCGCTCGCGTATCTGATCGTGCTGCTGGTGGCTCCGCTGGTGATCATTCTCTGGCGCAGCTTCCAGCACGGAATCGGCGCCTTCCTCGATTCCATCACCACCCCCGCCGCGATCTCGGCGTTCGATCTCTCGCTGTTGATCGTCGCGATCGTGGTGCCGCTCAACGTGGTCTTCGGAGTCATCACCGCCATCGCGCTGGTGCGCGGAAACTTCCGGGGGCGCACCCTGATTCAGGGTGTGGTGGATCTGCCGTTCGCGGTGTCGCCGGTGGTGGTCGGCGTATCGCTGATCATGCTGTGGGGTGTCGGTGGCTGGTTCGGCGGCCTCGACAGTTTCGGTTTCCGGGTGATCTTCGGCCTGCCGGGCATGGTGATCGCCACCCTCTTCGTGACGTTGCCCTTCGTGGTCAGCGAGGTCGTCCCGGTCCTGCACGAGATCGGCGACGATCAGGAACAGGCGGCGGCGACCCTGGGCGCCAACCGCTGGCAGACCTTCTGGCGCATCACCCTGCCGGCCATCCGGTGGGGCCTGACCTACGGCATCGTGCTCACCGTCGCTCGCGCCCTCGGCGAATTCGGCGCGGTGATCATGGTGTCGTCCGGACTGCCCGGCATTTCCCAGACCCTGACGCTGCTGGTGCACGGTCGCTACATCAACGACCACAACACCTTCGGCGCCTACTGCGCGGCGACCCTGCTCATGGCCATGGCGCTCGTCACGCTCATCCTGATGACCCTCCTCGAACGCAAGCGGGGCACTGCCAAATGATTACCGTCACCGACGCGAACAAGCGTTACGGTTCGTTCGCCGCCCTCGACAACGTCAGCCTGGACATCCCCTCCGGTGAACTGACCGCACTGCTGGGGCCCTCCGGTTCCGGGAAGTCGACGTTGCTGCGCTCGATCGCCGGCCTGGAATCGCTGGATTCGGGCATCGTGACCATCGCCGACCGCGACGTCACCCGGGTCTCGCCGCAGAAGCGCGATATCGGCTTCGTGTTCCAGCACTACGCGGCGTTCAAACATATGACCGTGCGCGACAACGTGGCGTTCGGGCTGAAGATCCGCAAGCGGCCGAAGAACGAAATCCGCAAGCGCGTCGACGAACTGCTCGGCATCGTGGGCCTGGACGGTTTCCAGCATCGCTATCCGGCGCAGCTGTCGGGTGGTCAGCGGCAGCGGATGGCGCTGGCCCGGGCACTGGCCGTCGACCCGCAGGTGCTGCTGCTCGACGAACCGTTCGGCGCCCTCGACGCCAAGGTGCGCCACGATCTGCGCACCTGGTTGCGCCGCCTGCACGAGGAAGTACACGTCACGACCGTGCTGGTCACCCACGATCAGGAGGAGGCGCTCGACGTCGCCGACCGGATCGCGGTGATGAACGCCGGTCGCATCGAACAGGTGGGAACACCGGAGGACGTATACGACCGCCCCGCCAACGAATTCGTCATGTCGTTCCTCGGTGCGGTGGCCAAACTGAACGGCCATCTGGTGCGCCCGCACGATATTCGCATCGGCCGCGATCCCGGTATGGCCTTGGCCGAACACGAGGGCACCGCGGAATCGGCGGGGATCACCCGCGCGAGGGTCGAGCGGGTCGTCCGCCTGGGCTTCGAGGTTCGCCTCGAACTGCGCAACGCGGCCACCGGCGATCTGTTCACCGCGCAGGTCACCCGCGGTGATGCGGAGGCGTTGCGGCTGGCGGAGGGGGAGACCGTCTTCGCCCGCGCCACCCGCATCCCGGAACTGCCGGCGGCCTGATCTCGCCCTGCGGGCGCGCTTCCGGCTCGCGGTCGAGCGCTGACCCGTCTTCGGGTTCGCCGGAGCGCCGGCACATCTGGCTCGAGCCGACTCCTGTCCCCGGTTGGCCGATGCGCGTTCGTGTTCGTGCGGCGCTGGGAGAGTGAGTGTTTCGCCGGATGCGCCCACGGTTGCGGGTACGCCGGTATACGGTGTCCGAGGGTATTCGGACGTTTGCTGGCAAACCCGTACCGGTCGGTCGGTGTCGCGAAATGTCCACTGCGCGTATGAATTGCCTGATTTGTTACCGCAGGTGAATGGGTATATCTGCGGGATCGAGGGGTTCACCGCGAAGTGCGGCGGTTGAGCGGACAACTGATTGTCCGGTGCTTGGCAAGTTCTCAGCACAGTGATTGCCTGATGCCTGCTCGGGACATGTCAGCGAACCTACGCTCGTCGATCGAGGGGAATTGTGATGACGGTTGGGCTCGGAGTGAGTATCGGCACGGTCAACACGGTGTGCGCCATCGATACTGCTGAGAGCGGCAAGAACGCGCGCGGCCGCAAGCGCGGCGAATCCGGTAGGCGCACACGGGCCTCCGGCCCGAGATCCGCGCTGCCGCAGCGCACGGCGCCGGGAACCTGGCGCACGACACTCACTTTCGACAGCAGCGGCGCCGCGCGAGTCGGCCGGATCCCGCGACACGGCCGCGCGGTGACCGATTTCGCCGATCTGACCGAGCGTGGACGCACCGCGCGCGTGCGTCATCGTTCGCTGTCCGCGGCCGATCTGGTGGCGACCGTGGCGCGCACCGTGGTCGCGGACGTCTCCGCCCACGTCGTGGCCACCGCCGACGCTCACAGCCCGGAAACCGCTGTCGCCGTGACACATCCGGTGAGTTACGACGGCGACCGGGTGCGCGAACTGCGCGATGCCCTCGACGCGATCGGGTTGTCCCATGCCGCCCTGGTGGCCGAACCGGTGGCGGCCGCGGCCTGGCTCGCGGTGGCGCACGGGCCGCTGATGCCGGGCTTGGCGCTGGTCTACGACCTCGGCGGATCCGGGCTGACCGTGACCCTGGTGCGCATCGGCGCCGGCACTCCGGCCCGGCCGGTGGTCGGAGAACCGTTGCGGTCCACCGCCTTCGGTGGCCGCGCCTTCGGCGCGAAGATGGCCACCCAGGACAACTGGCGCGCCGGTGAGTCGTCGGCGGCCGACTCCGCGATCACGGCACTGCGCACCGCGCACGTCCGTGAGTCGCTCGATGTGGTGTACGAATGCCTCGGACGAGCCCGCGTCACGATGGCCGATGTCGACTGTGTACTGGTCGTCGGCGGCGCCGCCCGTCCGCCCGAAGTCGCCGCGGTCCTGGCCTCGGCGCTGGCGCGGCCGGTGATCGTCGCCCCGGATCCGGAACGCACGATCGCCGAGGGCGCGGCCGTTCTCGCGCGCCGCGCCGCCGAATCGGCCCGGGAGAGCGAGGTCGCCGAGGCACCCGAACGGCCCGAGCCGCCGCGCGTGCTGCGGCGCCGGTTGACCCGGGTCGCGGTCACCATCGCGGTCGCGGCCGGCGGCGCGCTGTTCGCGGCGACGGCTGTGGTGGGAGACGAAGCGGGAGCGCAATCGATGGGCGCCGGAGTCGTGCACGTGCAGCACTGACGGCGTGCCGCGCGGACGGAGGCCGGCCCCGCGACTGCACATGCCCGCAGCGGTGCAGTCGCGGGGCGCGTCGGATGCCCGGCCGCGATGTCGCGAGGTAGGTGACATATCGCGTGCGTATGTGAGGTGATGTGAGCGCGGGTGAGATGTGCGGGCGCAGAGCGGGCCGGGCCGGCAACGCCTGCTCGACCCTGACTATCGGCTGATCCGTCGCTCGACGGCGCACGCGGGGTCCGGATCGCGATAGTTGTTGAGCACCACCGCGAGACATCCGAGGGCGATGACCGCACCGGCCGCGAACATCACCGGATAGCCGATGTGCAGCGCGTTGTGCAGCAGCGACAGCAGGGCCGGCGAACCGAATCCGAGGTAGCTCACCGAGTAGAACACCGCGGTCAGCCCGGCGAGATCGTCCGGCCGGGCGATCCGCTCGATCTCCTGCAGTCCGGCGACCATGCCGATGCCGAATCCGAATCCGAGGACGGCCGCGGTCGCGATGACCGCCCACAAGTGCAGGGTCGCGGCCGCGTACACCGACGCGGCCATGCCGGCGGTGGTCAGCGCCAGCGACAGCGCCGCGATTCGCGCGGTACCCGGCAGGTCGATCCGCCGCGCCACCGACTGGATCGCGAAACCGCATCCGAGCGTGATCACCGTTATCAGCGCGGAGAACGCGATCGGCGTCCCGGCGACGCGGTCGGCGGCCAGTGTCGGCAGGATCGCATACGCGGCCGCGGCGGAGGTGAACAGCCACAGCGCCAGCGGTAGTGCGATGCGGCGGAACCGCCGATGGCCCGCTGCCGGAACCCGCAGATCGTCGCGCAGCGGCTTGCGAACCGGTTGCGGCGCCACGGTTTCCGGTGCGCGCAGCACCCAGACGGCCGCGATCAGGCACAGCGCGACATTGATCAGATAGGCCAGGGTGGCAGGCCACGGCGCCCACTGTGCCAGCATGCCGGCCACTCCGGCGCCGATGGCGAAACCGCCGGTGAGGCTCATCGCCGAGCGTCGCGCCCCGGTGCCGGGGGCCGACGCGGGCCCGAACGGCGGCTGCGAGAGTTCCTTCAACCAGCTGCTGCCCACGGCCATCGCCAGCCCGAGGCCGACTCCGCACAGGACGCGTCCGATCGACAGCATCGGCACCACGCCGGAACCGAAGGCCAGCAGCGTCGATCCCACCGCGGTGATCAGGGGTGCGGGCCGCATGAGCCGCCGCCTGCCGTAGCGATCCGAGAGCGGTCCGCCGATCAGCAGCGCCGGCACGATGCCCAGCACGTACTCGAACAGCAGCAGATTCACGGTGGTGACCGGCAGGCCGTCGTTCTTGTACATCACCAGCAGCGGGGTGAATTCGTTTCCGCCCCAGGCGATCGCGAAGATCGCCGCGGCCACGCCCCACCAGACGCGAGGGGCGGTGGCGACGCGGGCCGGGCGGAAATCGACGGCGGCCGGTGCGGTCATCACAGTCCTCTCAGTTCGAGCTGGTGCACACCCGACAGATGGTCGGCGAGTGCGGTATCGAAGGCGGCGGTATCTCCGGCGGCGATCAGATCCGTCAGCCGCGCATGCTGTTCCACGATGCGGGCGGTATTCATCGGCGCGCGGTGCAGGGCGACGCTGTTCATCCGCCGCTGGCGTTCGCGCAGTGAGTCGTAGAACCCGGTGAGCAGCGGGTTGCCCGCGGCGACCACATAGCCGCGATGGAAGTCGGTGTCCTCGGTGGCGAAGCGCGCCAGCGCCTGCCCGTCGGAGGCATCGAGTTTCGCGACGAGTTCGCGCTGGCGGGTGAGCGATTCACGCAGCGTGTCGAGCAGCGGCGGGCGGTCGGCGGCGGTGAGGGCGCGCACCGCCGCGGTCTCCACGACATAGCGGGCATGGGCGACGTGCTCAGCCTCGTGCGAGGGGATCGGGACCACCAGCGCGCCGCGTTTGGGGTACAGCCGCATCCAGCCCTCGGTCTCCAGCCGCAGGAATGCCTCCCGGACCGGAGTGCGGGAGGTACCCAGATCGTTCGCGATCTCGCCCTCGCTGATCAGTTCTCCGCCGGGCAGCGCGCCGGTCAGAATGCGCTCCTTGATCTCCCGGTAGGCGCGCTCAGCCGCTGAATACGTCTTAGACACAAGTTGTAGCTTAGTCCGGACATGGGATGAATTGCCATGTGGGTGCGGACACGTCCGGCCTGCCCTCGCGGTGCGTGGTGGCGGCGTCGCGGCCGATGTGACGCCCCGCACAGTACTGCCCGGTAATGCTGTTTGGGTTGCCGCTGAGCTGGGAATACGGCCGATTATCGGTGGGGTTGCGCGATCGTGTCCGGCAGGGCCGGGCGCCGGTGTTGACCTCCGCCGCTATAGGTGTAACTATGGGAAACAGTTACCCATGCGAGAGGGAGAGGCTGTGACGAGGATGTCCGTTGCCGCGACGCCGGAAGTAGACCCTGTGGTCGCCGAGGCCATGGAATACGCCCAGAAGCTGCTCCTGCTGTCCGAGGGTTCGGTCAACAAGCACTTCGATCCGTTCACCGACATCGACTGGGACAACCCCGACTTCGCCGCGACCGCCGGCGAGAAGCGGTGGATCCTTCCGGAATCCGCCGACCCGCTGGGCCGCCACCCCTGGTACAAGGCGCTGTCGGACGAGCAGAAGATCGCCCTCGGCAAGTACCGTCAGGCCAACGTCGCCAAGGTCGGCCTGCAGTTCGAGTCGATCCTGATCAGCGGCATGGTCACGCACAACTTCAGCCTGCCCAACGGCTCGCCCGAGTTCCGGTACTGCTCCCACGAGATGATCGAGGAGCACAACCACACCCTGATGTTCCAGGAGATGGTCAACCGGATCGGCATCGACGTGCCGGGGATGGGCCCGCTGGTCCGCAAGCTCCGCTATTTCGCCGCGCCGGTCGCCGCCCGGTTCCCCAACCTGTTCTTCATGGCGGTCCTCGCCGGTGAGGAGCCGATCGACCACATCCAGAAGCAGATCCTGCGCTCCGACGAGGAAGTGCATCCGATCATGCGCGGAGTCATGGCGATCCACGTCGCCGAGGAGGCGCGCCACATCTCCTTCGCGCACGAATTCCTGAAGAAGCATGTGCCGGAGTCGAATCCGGCCGCGAAGTTCGTGCTGTCGCTGGCCATGCCGATCGTGATGTGGATTCTCGGCCGGTCCATCGCGACCCCGCCGAAGTCCTTCTTCAAGGAGTTCGACATCCCGGAGGACGTCCGCAAGGAACTGTTCTACGGCTCCGCCGAGGCGCAGCAGACCTTCGCCGACTACTTCATCGACGTGCGGGCGCTGGCCAAGGAACTGGGCCTGCTGAACCCGATCTCGAAGAAGGTCTGGAAGCTGCTGAAGATCGACGGTCCGGCCAGCCGGTACCGCTCCGAGCCGCAGCGCGCCAAGACTAAAGCCGCCTGAAGGGTAGCCATACAGTGCCGTATGTAGTCACCCAGTCGTGCTGCAGTGACGCCTCCTGCGTCTACGCATGCCCGGTCAACTGCATTCATCCGACGCCCGACGAACCGGACTTTCTGACGGCGGAGATGTTGTACGTCGATCCCGCGGCATGCGTGGACTGCGGGGCCTGTGCCACGGCCTGCCCGGTGGACGCCATCACCTCCTCGAAGAAGCTCACCGCGGAGCAGAAGCCGTTCATCGAGATCAACGCCGATTTCTATCGTCAGGCGCGCCCGCGTCCCCTGTTGGCCAAGCCGGTGCCCGCCGCCGAGGTCGACACCGACCGGGGCGCGATGCGCGTCGCGATCGTGGGTTCGGGCCCCTCGGCGATGTATGCCGCCGACGAGTTGCTCACCCAGCCGGACGTGACGGTGACGGTGTTCGACCGGCTGCCGGTGCCCTACGGCCTGGCCCGCCACGGTGTCGCACCCGATCACACCCGGACCCGGCAGGTGAGCCGGTTGTTCGATGTGATCTCCGCACAGCCCGGATTCGGGTCGTACCTGAATGTGGCGGTGGGCGACGATATCTCGCACGCCGAACTGCTGGACCACTTCGACGCGGTGATCTACGCCGTGGGCGCCTCCTCCGACCGCAAGCTCGGAATTCCCGGCGAGGGGCTGCCCGGCAGCCTGTCCGCGACCGAGTTCGTGGCGTGGTACAACGGCCATCCCGACTACGCGCAGCGCAGTTTCGATCTGACGCAGCGGCGGGCGGTGATCGTGGGCAACGGCAACGTCGCGCTCGACGTTGCCCGGATTCTGACCATGGATCCCGAACTGCTCGATGCCACCGAGGTGTCGCCGGCGGCGCTGGACGCCCTGCGGCACAGCAAGATCGAGGAAGTGGTGATCGTGGGTCGCCGCGGCCCGGCCGAATCCGCCTTCACCGTCCCCGAATTCGTGGGGCTGCTCGGCTCCGATCTCGACATCGTCGTGGAAGGTGAGGTGCCGGAGCCGACTCCGGACATGCCGCAGAAGGTCGAGCAGAAACTGAAGTTGCTGCGCAGTGTGGCCGACCGTCCGGTGGGCGCCCGCAAGCGCATCGTCTTCCGCTATCTGTCCTCGCCGGTGGCGCTGGTCGGTACCGACCGGGTGACCGGGATCGAGCTGGTGCGCAACGACCTCGTCACCGACGAGGCCGGAATCACCCGGGCCGTCGCGACGGAGGAGACCGAGACCTTGGACACCGCACTGGTTCTCGCCTCGGTGGGTTACCGCGGCGTGGCCGTGCCGGGGGTGCCGTTCGACGAGCGCGCCGGTGTCATTCCGAACGCCGACGGCCGGGTGCTCGAATCCGCCGACGGCGCGGTGGTCCCGGGAACCTACGTGACCGGCTGGATCAAGCGCGGCCCGACGGGCTTCATCGGCACCAACAAGTCCTGCGCACAGCAGACGGTGCGGCAGCTGGTCGACGACTTCAATGCCGGCCGCCTGCGCCGGCCCACCGCCGACGCCGCCGATTTCGATCGGCTGGTCCAGCGCCGCCGCCCCGATGCGGTGCGCGGTGGTTCCACGGCCCAGCCGTGGTGGAAGCGCAAGCTGCTCGCCCGCTCCTGAGCCGGACGTCTCGACCGACCGACCGCCCCGATCCGTACGGATCGGGGCGGTTGTCGTTTCGGCAACCATCCAGTCATTCGGCACGGCGCCTCGAATTCGGTCTCATGAATGTCATTGCCGCAATTCCATAGAAAACCGGTCGGTATTCCGTGGGATCAACTGTGAAATGGCCAGTTTTGCCAGCTATTCTCCTGCGGTAGCTGAATTCGGCCTTTCGATCTTGTCGCCTACCACGTCCTATCAGGTCTTATGAGGGATCGACCGGGGGTCGTGAAAGCTTTTCCGCCCATTCGGTTTCCGTGATCGAGACCGACCAGCTAACCTGTGTTCGCTATTTGGTAAACGACCGCGACCACATGGTTGAACCACTGGGGCCGTGGTCTCGGTGCGTTGACGGGATGGCAATGACGGTTGGCTTCGGCATGAGCATCGGCACAGTGAATTCCGTGTGGGCGGCAACTGCCGGTGATCGCGATCGTCCGGCGGTCCGCGTGCGCCGCACGGCGGTCACCGTCGACCGATCCGGCGCGGTGCGGGTCGGGGGAATGCCTCGATTCGCGCCGGTGGCCACGGATTTCGCCGATCTCACCCAGGCGCGCGAGCCGGTGTCGCTGGGCGGCCGGATCCGATCCTCCGCCGATCTGGTCGCCGCGGCGGCCACCTCCCTGATCGATGCCAGCGATCCGGAGGCCGGGCCGGTTCTCACCTATCCCGCGTGCTACACCGACCGGCAGGTCGCGGCGCTGCAGTACGCGCTGCATCGCCGTGGCGCCTTCGATGTGATTCTGATGCCCGAACCGGTGGCCGCGGTGGAATGGCTCGACGACGAATACGGCGTCACCGCAAGCAGTTCCACGCTCGTCTACGATCTCGGCGCCAACAGTCTGGACGTCGCGGTGGTCCGGACCGAGGCCGAATGGAATCAGCGCGGGGTGCTCGGCTCGGCGCTGCGATCGGACGCCTTCGGCGGCCGGCCGCTGGGCGCCGTCCTGGCGCGCTACGCACGGACGCTGGCTCCGGACGTGCCGGCCCCGGTGTCGAAGGTGGTGCCGGCCGAGGACACCCGTCGCCTGCGCACGTGGCATGTGCGCAATTCCCTTGGGGTGGTGCGTGATTGCCTGAAAAGTGCGCGGGTGACCATCGACGACGTCGATCGGGTCTTGCTGGTCGGCGGTGCCGCGCGGCCGGTCGAGGTCGCGGAGGTGCTGGCCGAACTCGGACCTCCCGTGATCGTCCCGCCGGATCCGGCGCATACGGTCGCCACCGGTGCCGCCATCGCCTCGGCCCGATTCGCCACGAGCAACAGCAATGTCGGGCGGTATGCCCGGGGTGCCGCGGTCGTGTCGTCCGCCGCGGTCGTCTCCGCACTCGCGATGTCGGCGGCGACCATGATCGGCGGTGGCCCGGTCGGTACCGACGGGCCGGTCATGGAATTCGCCCCCGCGCTGGCGGGTCCGGCGGAGGCGTTGCGCGAGCAGGTCGGCGAGCTGCCGCAGACGCCGGGATTCGGCGCGGGATTCGCGGCGCTGGCGGCCCGCGCCGACACTCTGATGGGCACCTCGCTGTCCGGTTTGCGCGGCTACGCCGGTGCGGCGCACGACTTTTCGCGCAGCATGACCGATCGGGTGGAGAACGCGCTGCACGACTACGGTGCCGTGACACCCTGCGTGCCGCCCCGGGCGAGGACCTACTCCGACCCGGCGCGTTTCACCAACCCCATGCCGTTCGTGAACTCGGGGGCGGCGGCGCTGCTGGCCGCCGGCGCCGCGGCCCGTGACCTGCCCGGCGCAGGACATCCCGGTCAGCCGGGATCCGGCGACCAGGGCACCCCACCCGGCGGCGGCTCGACACCCGGAGACTCGTCGAAGCCCGGGAATCCGGCGCCGAAACCCGCCGGCACACCGGACGGTTCGATCACGCCCGGTACGAACCCCGCCCCCGCCGGCGACGCGACCGCGACCACCGGAGCGACGCCCGGAGATTCGCACTCCGGTGAGGCCGCGTCCACTCCGGGATCGGGACACTCGAGCGGCACCGCGGACAGCGGTGCGAGCTCGGGCGCCGATTCGAACCCGGCCGGAGGTTCGAGTACATCGTCGAACGGCTCGGGTTCGACCAGCGCCGAATCGCATGGGGCGCACGGCGGCTCCGCGAACTCCGGCGGTACGCAGAACTCGGGCGCAGAGAACTCGGGCGCAGAGAACTCGGGCGCAGAGAACTCGGGCGCAGGGAACTCGGGTACTGAGAGCTCGGGGACCGAGAACTCGGGGACACAGAACTCTGATACGCAGAACTCGGGAGCCGCGAACTCGGGCGCGGCACACTCCGGTGACGCCACGAACTCCGACACCGGATCGAATCCGGGTGGTGCGGGAACGTCCGGCGACGGTACGAACTCGAACGGTACGGCGAACACGGGGGACCACGCGAAACCCGGTTCGCCGGCTCCCGGGGGTGGCGGCACCGATTCCGCGCCGGCCGCCGGCGCCCAATCCGGTCCCGGCACATCGTCTTCCGATACCGTCCCCGGCGCCGGAACGGCCCGCACTCCCGGGGGCGGCACGGCGACACCTCCCGGCGGCGCCACCCGCCCCGGCGCGACGAACCCCGCCCCGGCCGCCCCGTTCACCCCGGCGTCGTCGCGCCGAGCCACCCCGGCCTGGGTGCCACCCCCGGCGGTGGCTTCCACGGCGGACTGGGCGGTGGTGGGCTCGGTGGCGGTTTCCACGCGGGCGGTTTCGGTCACTGACACAGTTCGCCGAGCGGGTCCGGCCACCGATGCCGGGCCTGCGACTACGAGGCTGTGCGCTGCTCCAGGACGTCGAGATAGTGCCGGTTGGACATGATGCCGAGCAGATTGCCGAACGGGTCGATCACCGAGGCGGTGACGAAGCCCGGACCGCGTTCGGTGACAGGCTGGTGTTCGGCGGCACCGAGTTCCCGGAGCCGCCGCAAGGACGCGTCCAGGTCGTCCACGTGCCAGTACAGCAGCGCGCCGCCGGTCCGGTGTTCGGGGTCCGGGCAGTAGCGGCGGTCGATGATGCCGAGTTCCTGCCGGTAGTCGCCGATACGGAACTCGACATAGCCGGGCACTTCGAAATACGGTGCGGTATCAAGCAATTCGCTGTACCAGCGCTTGGCGGCGTCCAGGTCGTCGGCGTAGTAGGACACGGTCGTCATGCCTCGCAGCATCAATTTCTCCTCGGTCGTCGCGGTGTCTCATACGATCTTCGCGCGCAAAGTGCTCACCGAATGAGCACTTTGTTGGGCAGAATTGCCGTATGCGCGCCGACCGTCTGATTGCCACGCTGCTCCTGATGCAGGCGAGGGGCCGGGTGACCGCCGCCGAGGTCGCCCGGGAACTCGAGGTTTCCGTGGCGACCGCACGCCGCGACCTCGAGGCGCTGTCGTCGGCCGGGGTTCCGGTCTATCCGCAGCCGGGTCGCGGCGGGGGCTGGGCCCTGGTCGGCGGTGCCCGGACCGATCTCAGCGGAATGAAAGCCGACGAGGCGCGGGCGCTGTTCCTGCTGCTCGGCCCGGCCGCCTCGGGCTCGCCCGCCACCCGCTCGGCGCTGCGAAAACTGGTGCGGGCCTTGCCGGAGACGTTTCGCGAGGAGGCGTTGGCCGCCTCGGCGGCGACGCTGATCGATCCGGCCGGCTGGGGCCGGCAGCCGCATGCCGAACCAGCGGAGGTCGCGGTGTTGCAGCAGGCCGTCACCCGGCGACGACCCGTCCGCTTCCGCTACGGTTCCGCCGGTGGCGACCGTGTCGTCGAGCCGTGGGGCGTCGTCGACAAGGACGCGGTGTGGTACCTGATCGCCGGAACCGACCGAGGGCGCCGGACCTATCGGGTCGATCGCATGAGCGAGGTGACCGTCGAGGAGGGCGTCACCAGCGTCCCGGCGGATTTCGATCTGGCGCAGGCGTGGTCGGAGATCGTCGAACAGATGGAACAGCGCCGTGGCGACGTGTCGGCGATCGTGCACGCCGATGCCGGGATCGTGCCGGTCCTGCGTGATCGGCTGGGCCGGCACTGTGTCGAGGACGGTCCGGTCGACGACGGCCGGGTGCGGCTGCGGATCAGTGCCCACCTGCCGCGCGCGATCGCCGAACAGCTCGCCGGATTCGGGGGACGCCTCGAAGTCGTTGCCCCCGAATCGATTCGGCGTGAGCTGGCCGCGCTGGCGGCCGAACTCACCGCGATCTATCGCTGATCCGAGGCTCAGCGGGCGGTGAAACCACCGTCGACGGCGACCGCCGCGCCGGTGACGAAGCTCGCCTCGTCGGAGAGCAGGTAGGCGCACAGGGATGCGATCTCCTCCGCGCGGGCGATCCGGCCGAGCGGATGCAGCGCCGCGACCGCTGCCTCGCCTTCGGGTGTGGCGCCCATCGACGAGCGGAATGCGGGAGTATCCACCGCGCCCGAAACCAGGGCGTTGACCCGCACGCCCTCGGCGGCTGTCTCCAGCGCTACCGCGCGGGTCAGGCCGACCACGCCGTGTTTGGCCGCGACGTACGGAGCGACCGAGGCCATGCCGACCACGCCGAGGTTGGAGGCGTTGTTGAGAATCGCCCCGCCACCGGACGCCAGTAGCGCCGGGACCTGAGATCGCAGGCCGAAGTACACGCCGGTGAGGTTCAGTTCCAGATCCGCGCGCCAGCCGTTGTCGTCGATGTCCTGCACCGGGCCGAAGGAGTTGACCGCACCGGCGTTGTTGAATGCCGCGTCCAGCCTTCCGAATTCGTCGATCGCGGTGCGGGTGAGCCGCTCCACGTCCTCGGCCACGGTGACGTCGGTCGGCACGAAGACGGCTCGGCCGCCCTCGGAGCGAATGTCCGCGGCGATCCGGTCTCCGGCCTCCTTGCCGCGGGAGCCCAGCACCACCGCGGCGCCCTCGGCCGCCACGCGCCGGGCCACGGCCGCACCGACCCCGCTGCCGGCGCCGGTGATCAGCACGACCTTCGATTCGAACCGGTTGTCCACTGTCGTCTCCATTTCCGCTGTCGTTTCCATCTCCGTTGTCTGCCACGTGATCTCGTGGCAGATGCCAGTCAAGTCGCGCGGAGCCGGCGAAGCTGGCGGGATTCGGACCTGTAGTTGATGTGTCATGCAGTTACCGGACCGGCATACCGCCGGGTAACGGAGGCGGGACTGTCAGTGCAGATGCACGATCAGTGACAATGACTCGGTGAACAGTCCTCGACTGATTGCCCTGGATGTGGACGGGACCATCCTGCAGGCCGGCGCACCCATGAGCCCACGGGTGCGTGCGGCGGTGCGCGCCGCGGTCGATGCGGGAGCCCATGTGGTGATCACCACCGGCCGCACCCTGCTGGCCACCCGTCTCGTGATGGAGGAGCTGGGACTCGAGCAGGGCCAGGCGCTGTGCTCGAACGGCGCTGTGCACGTCGATATTTCGAATTGGGAGCCGCTGGCCGTGCACACCTTCGATCCGGAACCGGCGGTCGCGACGCTGCGGGCACTACTGCCCGATATGGTGCTGTCGGTGGAGAAGGTGGGCGTGGGCACCTGGGCCACCGGCTACTACCCCGGCAGTTTCCGGCTCGGTGAATTCCGCTTCGTCGACGATGCGGAGTTGAGCCTCGAACCCACGACGCGGTTGAACGGCTGGTGGCCCGGCGGCAGCCTCGACGAAATGATCGACGCCGTCGGCGAACTCGATCTCCCCGGCGCCGGCTGGGTGCACGGTGAGGACGAACCGTGGCTGGTCGCCTCCAAACAGGGGGTGTCCAAAGGCTGGGCGCTGGAACAGCTGCGCCTGGCCCTCGACATCCCGCTGGAGCAGACCCTGGCCATCGGCGACGGCTACAACGATATCGAAATGCTCACCTGGGCAGGACATTCCGTCGCCATGGGCAATGCGGTGCCCCCGGTCCACGAGCTCGCCGACGAAACGACCGCCGATATCAGCGAGGACGGGGCTGCCCTGGTGCTGGAGCGCTGGTTCGGGGGATGAGCCTCGGTGTCCGACGCCGCGCGACCGACGCGAGGCCGGGCCGGATCAGGCCGAGAGCTCGAAGGACAGCCGCCCGGCGGCGTGGTAACGGTCGAGCGCGACTTCCGTGAGAAGCCGGTGCGGCCCGATCGGAAGTGCGTGCACCAGGCCGGGTTCGGCGTCGGTCAGCCGATCGATGAGCAATCCCGGGGCGAGGAACCACGGGGCGACCATCACCCGGCGGGCGCCCCGGCCGCGCAGCTCCGACACCGCTCGGGCCGGCGACGGCTGCGTGGTCGCGAAGCAGATCGCGGACCGCCAGCGGGTGCCGTGCGTGAGCGCCGTCGCGACCTCGGCCGTGATCCGGTTGGCGGCCGCGGACGAGGACCCGACGGCGGCGACCGCGATACCCAGGCCGGCATCGTCGCGATCGGCGCCCGCGTCGAGCGCTCGATCGCGCAACGCCGCCACGAGCCGTGCGTCGGTTCCGAGCACATCGGCCTGTGTGATCCGCAGCAACGGATGCCGGTTGCGGGCGGCCGCCAGCATGCCGGGCAGGTCCACCCGGGCGTGAAACGCGCTGCCCAGCAGCAACGGAACGACGATGGCTTCGGTATGTCCCTGTGCCGCAACGGCATCGATGACCTGTTCCACCGAGGGGGTGTTCAGATCCAGGAATGCCAGTCGTACGTCGACATCCGGACGTCGGGCGGCGATCTCGGCGACCACGGCCGACATCGTCGCCGCGGACCGCGGATCACGGCTCCCGTGTGCGACCGCGATGAAGGCCGGGGCGCCGGAGGGCATCACGTGCGCGGCGAACGGCCTCCGTGCCCGCTCCCCGTTCCCGAATGCCTCACCGGCCGAACTCATCTCAGGTACCGACCTCGACCGAGGTCAGCACGTCGCCCACCAGGCCGGCGGCCAGGGTGTTACCGCCCGCCGGATCGATGAGCAGGAAGCTGCCGGTGTAGCGGTTGACCCGGTAGTCGTCGGCCGCGATCGGCTCCGCGACACGCACCGAGATGCGGCCGATATCGTTGAGCGCCAGCGATTCCGGATCCGGATCGGCGGCCAGGTTCTGCTCGTCGAACCGCTCGATCAGCGCGCCGACGATGGCCTGCGTGGTCCGGGTGCCGTGCTTGAGCAGCAGGCGGGCGCCGGACCGCAACGGCTTGTCGCCGAGCCAGCAGACGGTGGCGTCGAACGAATCGATCGGCTCGGGTGCGTCCGCGGCCGCGACGATGGTGTCGCCCCGCGAGATGTCGACCTCATCGGTGAGCAGCAGGGTCACACTGCGACCCGGCTGGGCGGAGGGCAGTTCGCCGTCGGCGGTGTCGATGCGGTCGACCGTGGTCCGGATGCCGGAGGGCAGCACCACGACCTCGTCGCCCTTGGCCACCACGCCCGCGGCGACCTGCCCCGCATATCCGCGATAGTCCGGATACTCCGCCGTCCGCGGGCGGATCACGTACTGGACGGGGAAGCGCAACCCCACCTGATGGCGGCCGGTGCTGTCGGCATCGACCGGCACCGACTCCAGGTGTTCGATCAGCGAGGGACCGTCGTAAAACGGAGTTTTGTCCGACCGCGACGCGATGTTGTCGCCGTGCAGCGCCGACACCGGAATCTCCACCACGTCCTCGGCGGCCCAGCCGAGTTTGGCCGTCAGCTCGGTGAACTCGGCCACGATCTGCTCGAACACGGCCTCGGCATCGTCCACCAGATCGATCTTGTTCACCGCCAGCACCAGTTTCGGCACACCCAGCAGTGCCATCACCGCGGCGTGGCGCCGGGTCTGCTCGATGACACCCTTACGGGCGTCGACCAGCAGGATCACCAGCTGCGCGGTCGACGCGCCCGAGACGGTGTTGCGGGTGTACTGCACGTGGCCCGGGGTGTCGGCGAGCACGAAGGACCGCTTCGGCGTCGCGAAGTACCGGTAGGCCACATCGATCGTGATGCCCTGTTCGCGTTCGGCACGCAGCCCGTCGACCAGCAGCGAGAGATCGGGGGTGGCCAGACCCTTGTCGACCGAGGCCCGGGTGACGGCGTCGATCTGGTCGGCCAGCACCGATTTCGTGTCGTAGAGCAGGCGTCCGACCAGTGTGGACTTGCCGTCGTCGACACTGCCGGCGGTGGCCAGTCTCAGTAGGTCGGACATCAGAAATAACCCTCTCGCTTGCGGTCTTCCATGGCGGCCTCGGAGACGCGGTCGTCACCGCGGGTCGCGCCCCGTTCGGTGAGTCGCGACGCGGCGACCTCGGCAAGGATGTCGTCGTTGGTCGCGGCATCGGAAAGTATTGCGCCGGTGGTGGATCCGTCACCGACGGTGCGGTAGCGCACCGACTTGACGACCAGCTCCTCACCCTCGCGCGGACCACCCCAGGAACCGGGGGTCATCCACATGCCGTCGCGCTGGTACACGGGCCGCTCGTGCGCGTAGTAGATGGTCGCGAGTTCGACGTTCTCACGCGCGATGTAGCGCCAGATGTCGAGTTCGGTCCAGTTGCTCAGCGGGAATACCCGCACGTGCTCACCGGGCGCGTGCCGGCCGTTGTACAGGTTCCACAGCTCCGGGCGCTGCCGCTTCGGGTCCCAGCGGCCGAACGCGTCGCGCAGCGAGAAGATCCGCTCCTTGGCCCGCGAACGTTCCTCGTCGCGCCGGCCGCCACCGAAGACCGCGTCGAAGCGATTCTCGGTGATGGCGTCCAGCAGCGGCACGGTCTGCAGCGGGTTGCGGATACCGTCGGGCCGTTCGGTGAGCCGGCCGTCGGCGAGGTACTCCTCGACGCTGGCGACGTGCAGCCGCAGCCCGTACTTCTCGACCACACGGTCGCGGAAGGCCAGCACCTCGTCGAGGTTGTGGCCGGTGTCCACGTGCAGCAGCGAGAACGGCAGCGGCGCGGGCCAGAATGCCTTGAGCGCCAAGTGCAGCAGGACCGTCGAGTCCTTACCGCCGGAGAACAGGATCACCGGCCGCTCGAATTCGCCCGCCACCTCACGGAAAATGTGGATGGCTTCGCTCTCGAGGGCGGCAAGCGTATCGAATTGTGTATCGGTCACCGTCGAAGTCATGAGGCGTGCAACCCGCATTCGGTCTTGGCGAGGCCGGCCCAACGGCCGCTTCGCGGATCGGATCCCGGTTCCGGCTTCCGCGTGCACGGAGCGCAACCGATGGACGGATATCCCTCCTCGACGAGAGGGTTGACGAGAATGCCGTGCTGGTCGATATACGCGGCCATCTCGTCGTCGGACCAGGCGGCGATCGGGTTGATCTTCACCAGGCCGAAGCCCTCGTCGAAGGAGATCAGGGGCGCGTTGGCCCGGGTCGGGGCCTCCACGCGCCGGATGCCGGTCACCCACGCGTTGTAGGGAGCCAGCGATTTCTTCAGCGGCACCACCTTGCGCAGCCGGCAGCATTCACCGGCGTCGCGGGCGAACAGATCCTTGCCGAGCAGCCGATCCTGTTCGGCGACAGTGTGTTCGGGCTGCACGTTCACGATGTTCACGCCGTACACGGTCTCGACCGCGTCCCGGGTGCCGATGGTCTCGGCGAAGTGGTAGCCGGTGTCGAGGAACAGGATGTCGACGCCGGGCCGTATCTGCGCGGCGAGCTGCACCAGCACCGCGTCCTGCATATTCGAGGCGACGATGTAGCCGGAACCGAAGGTGTCCTCGGTCCACTGCAGCAGTTCGGTCGCCGAGGCGTGCGGGCCCAGCTGCGCCGCGCCGTCCTCGGCGATCGTGCGCAGCTCGGCTTCGCTCAGCTTGTCCAAAGTGGTTGCCATACTGGATCTCCCGTTACCGAAGGTCGGCCTCGTCGGCGCGGACAGCCCATTGCGCGAACCGCTCACCGTCGTTGCGGTTCTTGACGAAATTGCGGACGACACGCTCGATGTAGTCGCCGAGCTCCTCGCTGGTCACCTTGTGCTGGCGCAGTTTGCGGCCGAAGGCGGCGTCGAGCCCGAGGGTGCCGCCCAGATGAACCTGGTAGCCCTCGACCTGATTCCCGTTGCCGTCGTCGACCAGCTGGCCCTTGAAGCCGATATCCGCGATCTGCGAGCGGCCGCAGGAGTTGGGGCAGCCGTTGATGTTGATCGTGACCGGCACATCGAGTTGCGCGTTGATGTCGGCCAGGCGCTGATCGAGTTCGGGCGCGAGCACCTGCGAACGCTTGCGCGTCTCCACGAACGACAACTTGCAGAACTCGATACCGCTGCAGGCCAGCAGGTTTCGCCGCCAGGCGGACGGGCGGGCCTGCAGTCCCAGCGGTTCCAGCTCGGCGATCAGTTCCTCGACCTTGTCGTCGGGAACATCGAGCACCACGAGCTTCTGGTACGGGGTGAATCGGATCCGATCGGAGCCGATCCGCTCGACCGCGTCGGCGACCTTGGTCAGGATCGTGCCGGAGACGCGGCCCGCGATGGGGGAGAAGCCGATCGCGTTGAGCCCGTTGCGCAGCTTCTGCACACCCACATGGTCGATCGGGCGGGTGGGCTTCTCCGGCGCCGGGCCGTCGATGAGCTTGCGCTGCAGGTACTTGGTTTCGAGAACTTCTCTGAACTTCTCGACGCCCCAGTCCTTGATCAGGAACTTCAACCGCGCCTTGGTCCGCAGGCGGCGGTAGCCGTAATCGCGGAACAGTGAGACAACCGCCTCCCACACATCGGGCACCTCCTCGAGCGGCACCCACGCGCCGACGCGCTGAGCGAGCATCGGGTTGGTGGACAGGCCGCCGCCGACCCACAGATCGAAACCGGGGCCGTGCTCGGGATGTTCGACGCCGATGAAGGCCACGTCGTTGATCTCGTGGACCACATCCTGCTGGCCGGAGATCGCGGTCTTGAACTTGCGGGGGAGGTTCGAGTACTCCTTCTTGCCGATGTAGCGGCGGGTGATCTCCTCGACCGCCCAGCTGCCGTCGATGATCTCGTTCAGCGACTCACCGGCCAGCGGGGAACCGAGCACGACGCGCGGGCAGTCGCCGCAGGCCTCGGTGGTCTGCAATCCGACCGCCTCGATACGCCGCCAGATCTCCGGGACGTTCTCGATCTCGATCCAGTGGTACTGCAGATTCTCGCGATCGGACAGATCCGCGGTGTCGCGGCCGAACTCCGTGGAGATCTGACCGAGGGTGCGTACCTGCTCGACATTGAGCGCGCCGCCGTCGCAGCGGATGCGCATCATGAAGTACTTGGCTTCGAGCAGATCGATGTTCTCGTCACCGGTCCAGGTGCCGTCGTAGCCCTGCTCACGCTGGGTGTAGAGGCCCCACCAGCGGAAGCGGCCGCGCAGATCGCCCTTGTCGATCGAGTCGAATCCGCCCTTGGCGTAGATGTTCTCGATGCGCGCGCGGACGTTGAGCGGATTGTCGTCCTTCTTGCTCTGCTCGTTCGCGTTCAACGGCTCCCGGTAACCGAGGGCCCACTGGCCCTCGGACTTGCGGCGGACCGGCTTCCCGGTGCGTTCGCGCGGCCCGGAGGTCTCCGGACGGGGCCGGGCACGACGCTCACGGGCGAGGCGTTCACGTTCGGCGCGAACGGACTCGGGGGTGGGACCGGCGTCGGTACTCGACGTCATAGGGTCGCTCCTGAAGAAGATGGATCAGGCCTTGCGGCAGGCGGAGGGGCTGGCTCGCGCCTTCGGTGTTCAGCGAATCGGACCGATGGGCATCGCGACGGATGCCGGGAATCGGGAGAGGGGAGGCCGAGCTACCGGAGGCGATCCGGCAGACAACTGGCACTGCAGACACGCTTGAAGTCGACATGGCGGCGCGCCACGAGTCGTACTCCAAGTCCGGTCATGACAGTTATTGTGCCATGTCAGATGGGTCTTTCCGACGGGTGGGTCATATTCTCCGCAAAAAAGCGGGAAATTCCCTGGACGGCCGTCCTAATTTGTGAGATGCGTCATAGAACAAGCGGATTCGCCGCATGCCGTACCGGCGGGTCCGTTCGGTGGGGCGCCGAGCGGGTAGTTCAGGGCAGTACGACGAGCTTTCCGGTCGCCTCGTCGTTCTCCATCCGGCGGTGGGCCGCGGCGATGTCGTCCAGCGCGAAAACCCGGTCGATATTCGGATACAGAACACCCGCTTCGACGCTGTCGACGAGGCGCTGCAACACGGCCGTGCTGCCGGCGCACTCGTCGCTGTGGAAGGCGGTGAGCCCGGTGCCGGACGGGATCATCGCGATCGGCTCGAAGTCCGAAATCAGCCATCCACTGAGCGAGCCCGCCACACAGACCGTGCCGCCGCGGCGAACCAGACGAAGCGAATCCACCGCCGTGCGCGCCCCGACCAGATCCAGGACGTAGTCGGGGCCCTCGGGCCAGATCGCGTGCACGGCCCCGGCAAGGGATCCGCCGGCGTCGGCCAGGACGTGATCGGCGCCGGCCGCGATCAGTGCCGGCACCTTCGCGGGCTGCCGGGTCGTGGTCGCGGTGTCGATACCCTCGGCGGTCGCGAGGGAGATCGCGGCCATGCCCACCGACGAGGTTCCGCCGCGAATCAGCAGCCGTGCCTGCCGTCCCGCGGACAGCACGCCCGAGGCCGCCAGCGCACCGTGCGCGGTCAGATACGTTTCGGGCAGTGCGGCCAGGACGTGCCATGGCAATGTGGTGCGGATCGGCATCAGCAGCGCGTTCGGCAGCACCGCGAATTCCGCGTATCCGCCGTCGAATTCGCGTCCCATTCCGCCCATCACCGCCGCGACCGTCGTCCCCTCCGGCAGGCCGGGATCGGTCGAGGCCACCACCTCGCCCACGCATTCGATACCGAGTACGCGCGGGAACCTCACCGTCGGCGAATGGCCCTGCCGGGTCCGTAACTCCGAGCGGTTCACCCCCGCCCCGCGCACCCGCACCAGGCTCCATCCCGGCCTGACCCGGGGAATCGGCAGCTCTGCGATCTCCAGCACCTCCGGCCCGCCCGCCCGCACACAGACCGCCGCACGCATCGTCGTCTCGCTCATGCGCTCACTGTCGTGGATCACCCAGCCGGCCGACCACCGATAGAATGCCACGTCATGCCCGTTCGCCGCCACGCCGCCGAGACGGCTCCGACGTCGCGCCTGTGGCCGTCCGGGGGTGTTCACCAGTGGGCTTCGGGAGCGTCGAGTTCGGTCCACGCCCATGCGCGCGGACATCTGGTGTACGCCGCCCGCGGCGTGCTGTCGGTGCACACCGATCGGGGGACGTCGATCGTGCCGGCCAACCGGATCGGCTGGACCCCAGCCGGATTCACGCATCAGCACCGCGCGCACGGACGCACCGACATGCGGATCGTCTTTCTCCCCGCGGCGCCGGCCCGGCTGCTACCGGATCGCCCCGCGGTATTCGGGGCCACCGATCTGGCCCGCGAGGTCTTCCTCAGTCTCACCGGTTCCCGCGACCACGACCGCGGCGCGCGTGCCCGGCTGCACCGCGTTCTCGTCGACGAACTCCGGGAAGCCCACGAGCAGCCGCTGCAACTGCCGCAACCTCGTGACGACCGATTGCAGGCCCTCGCGCGGATCCTGTACGACAACCCCGCCGACACCAGCGCGCTGGCCGACCTCGGCCGGGCGGTCGGCGCGGGTGCGCGCACGCTGAGCCGTCTCTTCCACGACGAACTCGGTATGACCTTCTACGAATGGCGCACCCAGCTGCGCATCTCGCACGCACTCGTGCTGCTCGCCGAGGGCCACGACGCCACATATACCGCGCACGCCTGCGGGTGGGCGAACCCGAGCGGTTTCATCGCGGCGTTCACCGAGATCGTCGGCACCACCCCCGGTAGATACGCCCGCTCGCATCGGACCCATCGTGGGCAACCGGCGCCGGACGCGGTCGACTGACCGGTGTGCCGCCGGTCACTGGGCCGCACCGGGCACACTGGTGGGGTGACCGCATCCGCTCCCGAACAGACCACCGCCGCGCCGACGCTGCGCGATTTCGGCGGCGGGCCGTTCGGGATCTACGTGCACGTCCCGTTCTGTGCGACGCGCTGCGGTTACTGCGATTTCAACACCTACACGGCGGGCGAGCTGGGTTCCAGCGCCTCGCCGGAGTCGTGGCTCGAGGCCCTGCGCGGGGAATTGGCCACGGCGGCAGCGGCTTTCGCGGAACTGCCGAGCGCGCAACCGCCGGTCTCGACGGTATTCGTCGGCGGCGGCACCCCGTCTCTGCTGGGTGGCGACGGCCTGGCCGACGTCCTCGCCGCCATCCGTGCCGAGTTCCCCCTCACCGCCGATGCGGAGGTGACCACGGAATCCAACCCGGAATCCACCTCACCGCGGTTCTTCGAGCGCATCCGGGCCGCCGGATACACCCGAGTCTCGCTCGGCATGCAATCGGCCGCGAGCCACGTCCTGCGCGTCCTGGACCGCACCCACACTCCCGGCCGCGCCGTGGCCGCCGCTCGCGAGGCGCGAGCCGCCGGTTTCGACCACGTCAATCTCGACCTGATCTACGGCACGCCCGGCGAATCCGATGCCGACCTCGACACCAGCCTCGACGCGGTCCTCTCCGCCGGCGTCGACCACGTCTCCGCCTACTCCCTGATCGTCGAGGACGGCACCGCCATGGCCCGCAAGGTCCGCCGCGGCGAACTCCCCGCACCCGACGAAGACACCCTCGCCGCCCGCTACGAACGCATCGACGCCCGCCTCGCCGCCGCCGGCTTCGACTGGTACGAGGTATCGAACTGGGCCACAACGCCTTCCGCCCGCTGCCGGCACAACCTCGGCTACTGGGACGGCGGCGACTGGCTCGGTGCCGGCCCCGGCGCGCACAGCCACCTCGGCGGCGTGCGCTGGTGGAACGTCAAGCACCCGGGCCGCTACGCCGAGCGCATCGCCTCCGGCGCCGGACTACCCGCCGCCGGATGGGAGGCACTGACCGACGTGGAGCAGTACACCGAACGGGTGATGCTGCGCGTGCGCTTGCGTTCCGGACTTCCGGTCGAGGAATTGGCCGCCGAGGGCCGTGCGGCACTCGAGAGTGTGGTCGCCGAGGGACTGGCCCGGGTGGCCGATGATCGGCTCGTCTTGACCGATCGAGGGCGCCTGCTCGCCGATGGAGTGGTTCGCGATCTGCTGAGCTGAAGTCGCGGTCTCCCGGGTGATGCGACGGCAGGTACGCAGCGTTTCCGAATGATCCTGCGGCACAGAGCTTATCGGCCGCCGAGCGATGCGGTCCCGATCCGCCTCGTGACAGCACATCGGCCGTGATCGCCGACGTGCCCGAGCTGCCATGCTTTCGCAGTTCCGGCAACTCGTTACCTTTGCACACCACTGGTTCGGCCGGTACCGTCTAACGAGCTTGACGGGGGCGGGTGAGCCGGTCCGGCCCCGAGCGATGCGGCACCGGCAGACGTGAGGGGCGAGATGGTCAGCTGGGGGAAGGCGGCGCGGGGGATTGCGCTCGGTGTGGGTGTCGTTGCGGTGGTAGCTGGGTGCAATTCGGGCGGGGAGTCGAAGGGGAATGCCGCAGACTCGTCCGCTAAGTCCACGCTCGCGCCGGATGTGCCCACGGGCTTCGACGCTTGCAAGGATGTCCCTCAGTCGATTCTGCAGACCGAGCATTTGAAGAACCCGAATCCGGATGTTCAGGATGGCGCCGGCGGAATCAAATGGCGTGGCTGTGGATGGGTTCAAGCCGGTGGGGACGGCTATTCGGTGACGATCGATACCAGCAACATCACGTTGCCGATGGTGCGGGCGAACAAGGATTTCGCAGTCGACAAAGAACTGACCATCGCCGGTCGGCCGGCCCTGACCTCGCACGTGAACGGGCAGGATGCCCAAGCGGACTGCGTAATCAATGTCGAGGTGAAAGGCGGCAGTCTCGAAATCAGCGTCGAGAACCCGCCTTCCGCGCGCGACACTGCCGGTCAGCATGCCTGCGATATCGCGCAGCGACTGGCGGAAGGAATCATTCCGGCCGTTCCGTCCAGCCTGTAGCGCTCGTAGCGACAGGTGCTTGTGATTCGAAAGAATACGGGGAGGAGCACAAACCATGGGTGCTGATACCACGCCGTCGCCCGGCCTGTTGACGAGTTCGTTGACGGAGGCTCAAAACGGAAACTTGTCGGTGAGCTTCGGGGACTCGATACGCGTCAGCGCCGACGAATTCGTGTATATCGAGCGGGATTGTATCGCGTTCAAAGAAGAGATTCGGGCCCTTCAGCGGCTCGCTCAGAATATCTCGCGTCGTGAAAAGTGGGGTCTCGGTGAGTTCACTGAGGGCTTGGAATCGTCCAAGGTGCTGGTTGGGTGGTTTCGCGGTAAGGCAAAAATTGTCGACGCATCGAAGGATACGTCGAACAACGTCTGGGACATTCTGGAGCAGCACTATCAAATAGTCGATCAACTTCAGCAGTTGCATCATGTGATCGCCCAGAAGTACGTGGAAACCGACCAGGAATTCGCCGCCGAATACAACGCGCTGATGGCGAACGCTCCCGCAAGCCCCATCGGGAAGGTGCAAATACAACCCGGCGTCGTTCCCCAGAGCCCAGCGGTGGGAGCCCCGTAATGGCCACGGGCAACGAAAACCCCAGGATCACCAACGGCGGGGAGAACCCCGACAGCTGGACCCATCAGAAGATCTACGACTCCTTCGTCGGGCTGAACACGACCGAGGCGAACCACGGGTGCGGTGAATACGAGGAGATCGCCCGGCGGTGGAATTCGGCGGCGGAGTTGTTCGCGGCCCGCATTCACAATTCCAGTTCGGCGGCGTGGGAGGGGCCGGCGGCGACGTCGACGCGCGACGCGATCAACAGATATGCGCAACGGGCGCTGGATCTGGTGACACCGTTGAATCAACTCGCGCAACGGGTTTCGTCGACGGTCGACGGTGTGGACAAGACGAGAACCATCGTGGACAAACCGCCGGCGCACGCGTCGGGGTGGAATCCGACGAGTTGGCAGATGCTGGGTATGCACGGTCCCAGTTCGCCGTCGGTCCGGGGCGATTGTGAGAACGCTGCCCGGGAGGCCATGCGGGATCACTATGTGAAGCAGTTCGTGGCCGCGGACGGGCAGATCCCGGTTCTGCCGGTACCGGACAATCCGGCCGATCCGCTGTACAAACCGCCGGGGACGTCTGTCGCTCCGCCTCCGACGGGTCCCGGGCCCGGCCCTGGCCCCGGCCCGGGACCCGGAACTCCCGGTCCCGGGCAGCCGGGAAGTCCGACCGACAACACGCCGTCGACGAATCCGTCGTCCACTGTTCCGTCGGCGACGACGCCCTCCGGTCTCGGTTCGCCGGCGAATTCTCCGACCA
>NZ_BAFW01000059.1 GCF_000308535.1 Nocardia cerradoensis NBRC 101014
CATCCGGTCACCCGGGCCGCCCGCCGACTGGCCGAACTCCACCTCGCCCGCCGCCGCTCGCCGGTTCGTGCGGCAGAGATCGACTGTCGCAGAAGAGAAATCGTCGTCCACATCGACCGCTGGGTCAGCGACCGCACCGCCGCCGCGGCCCATGCGCGTTCCCTCGGCGCGGCCGTCGACGGACTCGCCGCCGCCCAGGTGCGCGCCACCGTCCTGCTGCGCGACGCCGAGACGGTCGACGACGAACGAGTCAGGGCCGCATGGTTTCTGGTCGGATCGCTGGCCGACTGGTGGGGTGAACTGGTCGAGCAGCACGTCGGCAACGCTCGTCCGCGCCGGCGTCCGCGCGGTGCGCGCTAGTGCGGTGCTATACCGGCCGTGCCTCGATCACGGATTCCGGTGACACCGTCTCGGTGATGCGGGTCAGCTCGAAACCGCAGCGCGCGAGCAGGTCCCGGTAGTCACCTGCGGTGCGCTCGCGTCCGCCACTGTTGATCAGCATCTCCAGGTCGGTGTACTTGCCCGGATGCGGGCGATTGTCCTGGGGCAGAACGATTTCCACGATGATCAACCGGGCGTCGGAGGTCATCGCGGCGCGCACCGTCCGCAGGATCTGTTCGGCCCGCGCGTCCGGCCAATCGTGCACCACATGTTTGAGCAGATATGCCTCCGCGCCCGCCGGAACCGATTCGAAGAACGATCCCGGTGTCACCTCGGCCCGACCGTCGAAGCCGGCGGCCGCGAAGCGCTCCGCGGCACCGGCCACCACATCGGGCAGATCGAACAGGACGCCCCGGGTTTCGGGCGCTCGCGTCAAGATTTCCGTGAGCATCGCGCCGTGCCCGCCGCCCACATCGACGATCGTCGAGAACTGTCCGAAATCGTAAGCGGCGAACAACGATTCGGTGGTGAGCGATCCGATGCTGGTCATCGCGCGGTCGAACAGGTCGCCGAATTGACGGTCGGTGCGGATGTATTCGAAGAAGGGAGCGCCGTCCACCTGCGGCCCCACCGGATTTCCCGTGCGTACCGCATCGACCACATGCGTCCAATGCGCCCGATGCGTGGCCGACCCGAAGAACAACGCCGCATCACGCAGCGATTCCGGGGAGTCGCGGCACAGGGCCCGGGCGGGCGGGGTCAGCGCGTAGCGCCCGTCGCGGCGCTGCGCGAAGATGCCGTGACTGATCAGCAGCCGTAACAACCGGCGCAACGCGTCCTCGTCCGCACCTACCCGCCGCGCCAGCTCCGCACCGGCGAGCGGCCCCCGCGCCAGTTCATCGGCGATTCCCAGTGCCGCCGCCGCGTGAATGGCCTGCGCCAACCACCCCGCCGCCAGCAACTCCATCAACGACAGCGGCGCCGGCGCCAACCGCCGATACGCTTCGCCCAGCCCGTAGCGAACGGTCTCGACGGCCCGCACCAGCGGTAGCGGCGGCAGTTTCGGTAACCCGAACACCATGCACAACTCCTCCGAGAGGCGGACAGGCTCGCGCTCCGCAGCCTACGGCGTCAGCGGGAGCGTCGGCGTATCGCCGGAGAAATGCCCTGTCCCTGGCGCGACCACCCTCCGTGAGCTAGTGTAGGTATGTACCTACATCAGGGGTTGGTTCTTATGACCACGATGAGCGCTCGTGAGTTCAATCGCGATGTCAGCGCCGCCAAACGTGCTGCGTCCGAGGGGCCGGTCGTGATCACCGATCGCGGGGAGGAAGCGTACGTGTTGCTTTCGATCGAGGAGTACCGGCGGTTACGCGCGGACAGCCAGGACATCGTGGCGCGGCTGAGTATGGATGACGACGAGATCGACTTCGATCCGCCGGCCCTGAACATCGGTCTGAAGGTGCCTCCACTGTGACGTTCCTGCTCGATACGAACGTCATCAGCGAGTTGCGGAAATCGGCACGGGTGGCCAGCCCCGCGGTTCGGGCTTGGGTCGCGGGGCGGCGGCCGTCGGAGTTGTATCTGAGCGTCGTCACCGTCACGGAAATCGAGCTCGGGATCGGACTGATCGAGCGCCGTGACGCCGCACAGGGCAACAGATTGCGGATGTGGTTGGAGGACGAGGTGCTCGACGTCTTCGCCGGCCGAATCCTCGAGCTCGATCTCGCAAGCGCGCGTCGTGCCGCCCGTCTGCACGTGCCCGACCCACGCCCCGAGCGAGACGCGCTGATCGGGGCGATCGCCAGTGAACATGCCATGACCATCGTGACGCGGAATACCAAGGATTTCGCGTCGATGGGAGTCGCGACTCTCGACCCGTGGAGCGTGGTACCGGCATGACGTGGACTGCGGGAACCGCCGTCGCGGAACCGCTGCTCGGTTACGTGTCGACGACGCTGGTCGTCGGGATGAAGTTGAATGCGGGGGCTCCGGCGTCGGTGTTGGTCGGGTCGGGGCCGTCACCGGGAGCCACGGGGGCGATCTCGGGCAGTGTGCGCGGATGGGGAAGTAGCTGGGGCATGTCACGCCATGCGGTGTCCGCGGCCTGCAATTCGAGTCCGATGGCGATGAGATCGGCTTCCGCCCAGGGCTTTCCGCCGAGCTGCACGCCGAACGGCAGGCCGGTGGCGGCGGATCGGCCCGCCGGGAGGGACAGGACCGGTGTGCCGGTGTAGTTGGCCCACATCATCGGGATATCGCAGGGGCCGATGAGGGAAATCGGGCCGATATCGTCGCGTTTCGAGCTGTCGGTGATCGCACCGGGGAGGATCACCGCGTCGAGCCGGTTGTCGGCCAGTAACTGGTTGTACCGACGCTGGAATCGCGCCCGGTCGCGCTCCAGCTGCCAGTAGTCCGAGGCGGGCGCGGCCAGCGCGGCCAGTCCCATCGCCACGACCGCGGCGCTCTCGGTCCGATAGAGCGACAGTCTGTCCGACCACTGCCGGTGGAACATCCCCAACTCCACCGCGTCACCGGTGGCCAGCGCGAGCGGTGGTGTCGGCATCGTGACCTCCACCGTCTCGCCGCCCAGCGCCGTCACCAGCCCGAGGAAGCGGGTGAACAACGTGCCGAGTGCCGGGGGAAGTGGGTGAACGAATTCCGTCGGCACTCCGAACCGCGTGCCCGACAACGGTTGCGCACTTCCCGTAGCCGTGAGTGGGAAGCCGCCCTCCGGTGACGCCGGCGCCACACCGGTCACCGGGTCGTTCGGATCGGGGCCCGCCATGGCCGACAGCAGCAGGGACGCGTCGGCGACGCTGTGCCCCATCGGACTGGGATGGTCCCTGGTCCACATCACGGGGATGAGACCGTAGCGGCTACATCGGCCGAATGTCGGCTTGATGGCGGTGACTCCGGCCCGCGACGCGGGAATGCGGATCGAACCACCCGTGTCGGATCCGATCGACAGCGGGGCGAACCGGGCCGCCAGCGCCGCGGCGCTACCACCCGACGAGCCGCCGATGGATTCGCTGATATCCCAGGGGTTTCCGACCTGCGGAGTGTCGGTGGCCATCGCGAATTCGGCGGTGTGCACGTGACCGATCAGGACCGCGCCCGCCTCGCGCAACCGCCGCCAGACCGTCGCGTCTCCGGCGGCGACATTGCCGTCGAGCACGCGGCTCGACGCGGTGACCGGCAGTCCCGCGGCCGCGTAGATGTCCTTGACCGCGATCGGGAGTCCGCAGATCAGCGGCGCGTTCCCGGCCGCCAGTCGTTTCGCGGCCCGCTCGGCCTGCTCGTGGGCGAGCTCGGGATAGGTGCGAACCCACGCGGTGGTCGCGCCGTCGTAGGTCGCGCTGCGTCGCAAGCAGGCGTCGAGCAGTTCGGCCGGATGTAGCCGGCGGGTCTGCAGCAGTGCCGATGCCTCCGTGGCGGTGAGCAGGGCCGGATCCGTGGTGGCGATATCGGACGGATTCGGCAGCGGTGCATGCCGGAAGGCGGTGCGCGCACCCGCGACCGGCGCGCTACGCGCCACGGTCGCGGCAGCGAGGCCGAAGCCGGCCGCCCGGAAGAGCGCCCTGCGTGAGGAAGCTGCATGCATAGATCGTCCGCCCCGGATCCTCGCGGCGGTGAATGTGAATCACCACCGTTTCTTATGTGGAAGGCTCGAAATTATCAGTCCCCCGGTCGCTTTGACCACACTAGCCCCCGAACCAGCTACCGCAATCCCATGAAATCTGGGTGTCGGCCGAGAGTTGCCGCCGGGTACCGGAGGTGTCGCGCGCCCCCCTGTGTCTCGTCCGGCATGTCGTCGAATCGCGACCCGCCGCATCGACCGCTGTCGCGCTCGGGTCGCCGCTTCGGCGGGCGAGCGCTGCGAGACCGCATCGGCAATGTGATGGCTATCGTGCCGTCGGGTATTGCCCTGTCGCCGGCACCAACGGGAGGGCGGATTGCGAAACCTTCATTCCGCTGTCGGTGAAGGGCGGTCCGGACCGGGTCACCAGCATGGTCGGCGCATGTCAGCGCGCCGACTGCTCGCACAACGTGAACCTCGAATGCACCGCCGGCGACATCCGCGTGGGACCCGGATCGGGCGACGATCCGGCCCGCTGCCTCACCTACGATCCGAGCTGATCCTTACGCTCGGTGCCGGGCAGTCGAAAGTAACTGTGCGGCAGCGACTTCGGCGGTCGAGGCGGCGGCTGTCCCGCCGGTGATACCGGCGGTGACGATGGCTCCCTCGGCGAGCAGGTAGATCGCGTCGGCGGCGTCGGATCCGGTGGCGCCGACCCAGCCGGCGATCATGTCGTGGAAGGCGGCCTTGTGTGCGCGCACTTCCGCGCGGACGGCCGGTGACTCGGCGCCGAGCTCCCCGTGCATGTTGATCCACGCGCAGCCGCGAAAACCCTGCTCGCCGAACCAGTCTCGGAGCCAGTGGAAGACCGCCTCGACACGCCGGATCGGATCGTCCACCCGTTCGACGTACCCAGCCAGCGCCTGCCGCCACCGTTCGTCGCGGCGGCGCAGCATCGCCACGACGAGGTCGTCCTTGGTCGGATACAGGGCGTAGATCCGCTTCAGTGACAGGCCGGACGCGGCGCGGATCCGATCCATTCCGACGGCCTGCACGCCGTGCGCGTACATCAACTCCTCGGCGGCGTCGAGCAGCGCCGCGCGGTCGGACGCATTCCGTTCGGCGCTGAGCGTGGCGGGCATGGCCGGAACTCCCTTGACATCGAGAACGTGCGTTCCCTACTGTAAGGCATCGGTGGAGAACGAACGTTCTCTGCGGAAAGGCAGGAATCCGATGTCCGAAGCTCGACCGCCCTATCCGCCGTTCACCCCGGAAACCGCCGCACAGAAGGTGCAGGCGGCCGAGGATGCGTGGAACACCCGGGATCCGCATCGCGTCGCGCTCGCCTACACCCCCGACTCGACCTGGCGCAACCGCGACGAATTCATCACCGGCCGTGCGCAGATCGTCGAATTCCTGACCGTCAAGTGGGAGCGCGAACTCGACTACGCGCTGCGCAAGAGCCTGTGGGGATTTCGCGGGAACCGCATGGCCGTCCGGTTCCAGTACGAATGGCACGACCGTACCGGTCAATGGTGGCGCAGCTATGGCAACGAGCTGTGGGAATTCACCGACCAAGGGCTGATGGCACGCCGGGAGGCGAGCATCAACGACGTGCCGATCACCGAGGCGGATCGTCGGATATTCGGCCCGCGCCCGGCCGAGGAGCACGGCGTGGACATCCCCCTGCGGTAGTCATCGGCACGGGCGGTGATCAGTAGCCGGCCTCCGGATCGATCCGTGCGATGAGCTCGCGCCCCTGTACGAAGCGGGTGACATTCGCGGCGACGTGGTCGGCGAAGGCGGCGGTACGCAGCTGCGGCGGATTCGAATCGTGCGGGGTGATGATCACATTCGGCAGGTCCCAGAGCGGATGGCCGTCGGGGAGCGGTTCGGGATCGGTGACGTCCAGGCCCGCCCCACCGACGGCGCCCTCCCGCAGTGCGGCGACCAGGGCTTCGGTGTCGATGAGCGACCCGCGGGCGACATTGATCACCCACGAATGCGGTTTCAGTTGAGTGAGTTCGTCTTTGCCGATCAGATGGCGGGTGCCGTCGGTCGCGGGCGCGGCGACGACCACGTGGTCGGTGCGGGCCCAGACCTCCGAAATCCGTTCCGCGGGAATCGTTTCCACCACGTTGGGGGCGTCGACCGGGCGGCCGGAGCGGTTGACGGCGATCACCCGGGCTCCGAACGGCTCCAGCATGGCGATGACCTCACGGCCGATACCGCCCGCGCCGACCACCGCGACGGTCGCCCCGCGCAAGGTGCCGATATGCGGAAAGAACTCGGTCTGCCGCCAGCTGTGGGCGCGGATGTGCTCCGGCAGGTAGCGCACGCCCGCGAGCAGCAGCGCCATCGTCGCCTCGGCAACGCTCTTGGCGAAAGCGCCTGCCGCCGAGGTGAATACCACGTTCGGATGGCGTTCGAAGATGCCTGCGTCGAAGAACTCCTCGACCCCGGCCGAGTACAACTGCACCCATTCGATCGACTCGGGCAGGTCGGGAAATCCGTTCGGACCGCCGTCCCACACCAGCGCCCGCGCGTCGCTCAGCTCCGAAAGCCGCGCTCCCGCGCCGGTGATCGCCTGTTCCAGAAAGTCACTGGTGAGCGGTGCCAGTGCGATGCGGGCTGCGCCGGTCATGCGTCGTATGCTCCTTCGTCTTCGTCGAGATCCACCTCGACCCGGTCGCGGTCGGCCCATTCCAGCAGCGTATTCAGGTCGAAGACCGCGTCGTCGATACCCGCGTGCAGATCGCCGAGTTCGGCGTAGCGGGCGGGGACGGTGTTGATGGTGAAGTCGTTCGGTTCGATATCGGGAATTTCGTTCCACCGCACCGGGGTCGAGACGGTGGCGGCCGCATTGCCGCGTACCGAGTAGGCGGCGGCGATCGTGTGATCGCGAGCGTTCTGGTTGTAGTCGACGAACAGCAGTGCCGGATCGCGATCGCGGCGCCACCACGTGGTGGTCACATCGTCGGGGGCGCGGCGCTCGACTTCCTGCGCGAAGGCCAGCGCGGCGCGGCGCACCTGCTGGAAGCCGTGCTCGGGCGCGATGCGCACGTAGATGTGCAGGCCGTGCCCGCCGGAGGTCTTGGGCCAGCCGACCGCTCCCAGCTCGTCGAGCACCTCGTGCGCGACCTCCGCGACACGCTGGACCCGCGACCACGGGCAATCCGGCATCGGATCCAGATCGATGCGCCATTCGTCCGGCTTCTCGGTATCGAAGCGGCGCGAGTTCCACGGATGGAACTCCACCGTCGACATCTGCACCGCCCAGATCACGTCCGCCAGTTCCCGCACGCACAGTTCGTCCGCGTGCCGGTTGTAGCGCGGAAAGTGCACGCGCACGGTCGGAATCCAGTCCGGCGCCCCCGCCGGGAGCCGCTTCTGATGCACCTTCCCGCCCGGCAATCCCTTCGGGAAGCGGTGCAGCATGCACGGCCGGTCCCGCAGGGCGTTGACGATTCCGTCGCCGACGCTCAGGTAGTACTGCACCAGATCGAGTTTGGTCGCCCCGAGCTCCGGGAAGTAGACCCGATCCGGATTCGACACCCGCACCGCATGCTCGCCGACCGTCAACTCCACGGCCGGCGTCGACTTACTGGTCACCGGATCGACGATAGTGGGTGATCGATCGCCGAGCACTGCACGCGCCGCGTCCATCTCTCACGTCGGGGTGGCCAGCGCGAACGGAAGGACGGCGGGGGCGCCGGCGTGGCGGAGGGTCCGGGCGGCGAGGGTGAGGGTCCAGCCGGTGTCGGTGTGCGTGTCGACCAGCAGGACCGGGGTGTCGAGGCCGGTGAGGTCGGGGGTTTCCCACGAGTCGAACAGCGCCGCTACGCGGTGGGCGGAGTTGGCCGCCGAGACCGGTGGCCGGTCCGGGCGGGTGTGCAGTACTCCGAGATCGGTCAGACGGCCGATGCGGGCCAGGCGGGCGGCCAGGTCGGCGGCGAGTGCCGGATGCGTCGCCGATTGCAGGGCCATCACCGCCCCGGGACGTTGCGTCCACTTCCATTCCCGCAGAACGGCGATGCAGGCGTTGACGATATGGTCCGGCGCCGGGCCGTCGGGCGCGTCGAGCAGGGTGCGCAGGCGCTGACCCCATCCGAGATCGCTGAGCCGGCCCAGCACCCGGCCGACCTCGGGTCCGTCGGTTATCTTGCCGGACAACGGAACTCCCAGCTTCGACAGTCCGGTCGGCCATTGTTTGCGGGGGAGCAGATCGATTCCGGGCCGGTCCAGCCGGGCTCGGATGGTGGCCACCTCGCCGGCGTCGACCGAGGTGTCGAAACGGCGGCCGGTGCAGTTGTCGCAGCGACCACAGCCGGGCGCGTCCGGGGCCAGGCCCGGATCGTCGAGTTGGCGGCGCAGGAAGTTCATCCGGCATTCGGGAGTGCTCTGATATTCGAGCATGGCCTGCTGTTCCGCCTCGCGCGCGCGGTCGAGGCGCTCGTAGCGTTCGGTGTCGTAGGTCCACGGTTCACCGGTGGCCAGCCAGCCGCCGCGCACCCGCCGCACCGCGCCGTCCACATCCAGCACCTTGAGCACCATCTCCAACCGCGACCGGCTCAGTTCCACCAGGGGTTCGAGAGCCACCGTGGACATCGGGCGGTCGTAGTCCAGGGCGGACAGCACCGACCGCACCACCTGCTCGCGCGGAAAGGCTACGGACGCAAAGTAATTCCAGATCCGCCGGTCCTCGGGCCCCGGCAACAGGACGACCTCCGCGCGGGCCGCCCGGCCGGAAGGACTCGACGCGTCCGGGACCAGTCCGCGTCCGGCGCGGCCGACCTGTTGGTAGTAGGCGATGGGGGAGGAGGGCGCGCCGACGTGGACCACGAAGCCGAGGTCGGGTTTGTCGAAGCCCATGCCGAGCGCCGACGTGGCGACCAGCGCCTTCACGTCGTTGTCCAGCAGCGCCTGTTCGAGGGTTTCGCGTTCCCCGGGTTCGGTGCGACCGGTGTAGGCCGCGACCGGGTATCCGTGGTCGCTGAGGACGTCGGCGAGGTCGTGGGCGGCCGCGACGGTGAGCGTGTAGATGATTCCGGAACCGGGCAGTTCGCCCAATTGCCGGCTGAGCCAGGTGGTCCGCTGGACGGCGTCGTCGATCCGCACCACGGACAGACGCAGCGATTCCCGGTCCAGGGTGCCGCGCAGCACCAGGGTGTCGGTGCCGATCTGGGTGGCGACATCGGTGACCACCCGGTTGTTCGCGGTGGCGGTGGTCGCCAGCACCGGAATGTCCTCGCCGAGATCGGCGATCAACGTGCGGATGCGGCGGTAGTCGGGACGGAAATCGTGGCCCCAGTCGGAGATGCAGTGCGCCTCGTCGACCACCACCAGACCGGCGTCGGCGGCCAGCTTGGGAAGCACCGAATCGCGGAAATCGGGGTTGTTCAGTCGTTCCGGGCTGACGAGCAGCACATCGACCTCACCGGCGGCGACCCGCTGATGAATCTCGTCCCATTCGGTGACATTGCCGGAGTTGATGGTCGCCGCGATCACTCCCGCCCGGCGCGCGGCCGCGACCTGATTGCGCATCAAAGCCAGCAGCGGTGACACGATCACCGTCGGCCCGCGCCCCTGGGACCGCAGCAACCGCGCGGCGATGAAGTACACCGCCGATTTGCCCCAGCCGGTGCGCTGGACGACCAGCGCCCGCCGCCGCTGGACGACCAGCGCCTCGATGGCCGTCCACTGATCCTCGCGCAGGCGCGCCTCGGGCCCGGCCAGCTCACGCAGCAGGGACTCGGCGGATTCGCGCAGCTCGGTGGTAGTCACGCGCTCCATCGTGCCC
>NZ_BAFW01000058.1 GCF_000308535.1 Nocardia cerradoensis NBRC 101014
CCGGCCGAGCCCGCGGCTGCTCCCGCACCGGCCGAGGCCGGGCCCGCCGAGCAGGCTCCGGAGACGGGCGCCCGTCGTGGCCGTCGCCGGGTGGCGCGCACCGCGTCGGCTCCGTCGACCGACAGCCGGGGCGCGGTCTTCGTGCTGACCGACGCCGATCAGGACAGCGCGCCGAAGTTCTCGCTCGACGAGCTGGCTCCGGCCGAGGTGACCCCGCGGCAGCGGACCCGTCGCCGGGCCGCCGGACGGGCCGCGGGCGCACCGGAATCGCCGAACTGATCCGGTCCCCGGACCGGAGAACTCGCAGCACAGGCCCCGCCCGCACGGCGGGCGGGGCATCGCGGCGGACCTCGTTCGACGTGGTGGCGACCCGGTTTGGTGCGGGGGGTGGCAGTCCTGTAATCTTGGACAGTCGCTGCCCGGTGACAGCACCGTGTTGTGTTGAGAAAACGCTGCGCTGTCATGAGATCCGGCTCGAAACGAGCCCTCCGGTGCGGAAGAAGTACCGAGGCGGCGGTGACTATCAGACCAGTCGTACGGCGGTTTCCGGTGTCCACCGGCAGGCGGCCGTGTGAGCAGAGTGCCGAGCACTAGTTGAGGAAAGAGGGCAGCCGACCGATGGCAACGTACGCGATCGTCAAGACCGGCGGAAAGCAGTACAAGGTCGCGGTCGGTGACCTGGTGAAGGTCGAGAAGATCGAGGGTGAACCGGGCACGGCCGTATCGCTGTCGCCGGTGCTGGTGGTTGACGGCGCCGAGCTGACTACCGATGCCGACAAGCTGGCCAAGGTTTCGGTGTCCGCCGAAGTGGTCGAGCAGACCAAGGGCCCGAAGATCCGGATCCACAAGTTCAAGAACAAGACCGGCTACCACAAGCGTCAGGGCCACCGTCAGAAGCTGACGGTCCTGAAGGTCACCGGCATCAAGTAATTTCGACCTAGCGAAACCACCCGGTTTCGAATCGAGGAGTTTTCAGCCATGGCACATAAGAAGGGTGCGTCCAGCTCTCGCAACGGTCGCGATTCCAATGCTCAGCGGCTCGGCGTGAAGCGCTTCGGCGGCCAGGCCGTCAAGGCCGGTGAGATCCTGGTTCGCCAGCGCGGAACCCACTTCCACCCCGGCGTCAACGTCGGTCGTGGCGGTGACGACACACTGTTCGCCCTCGAGGCGGGCGCGGTCCAGTTCGGCACCAAGCGTGGCCGCAAGACCGTCAACATCGTGGTACCGGAGCCGGCGCAGGCCTGAGCCGCGCCGGAGCCTTCTCCACACACTCTTCGAAGCGGGCCAGGGTTTAGCAGATAAACCCTGGCCCGTTCGCCGTTCCGGGAGGCTCACCACCACCGTCCACCGAAACCCAGAGGTCCAACTGGCATGTCCAAATTCATCGATCGTGTGGTATTGCACGTCCGCGCCGGTAAGGGCGGTCACGGCTGTGCCTCGGTGCATCGGGAGAAGTACAAGCCGCTCGGCGGACCCGACGGTGGCAACGGCGGCAACGGCGGGGATGTGATCCTCGAGGTCGATCCGAATGTGCACACGCTGCTGGACTTCCACTTCCACCCGCACGCCAAGGCGGGTAACGGCAAACCCGGCGAGGGTGGCAACCGCGACGGCAAACAGGGCGGGGAGCTGCTGCTGAAGGTGCCCGACGGCACGGTCGTCATCGGTGACGACGGTGAGGTCGTCGCCGATCTGGTCGGCGCGGGTACCCGGTTCGTGGCGGCCCGCGGTGGCCGCGGCGGTCTCGGCAACGCGGCGCTGGTCTCGCGCGCCCGCAAGGCCCCCGGCTTCGCCCTGCTGGGTGAGGAGGGCGAGGAGCGCGACCTCGTTCTCGAACTCAAATCCGTGGCCGATGTCGGCCTGGTCGGTTTCCCCTCGGCCGGAAAGTCCTCACTCGTCTCGGTGCTCTCGGCGGCCAAGCCCAAGATCGCCGACTACCCGTTCACCACGCTGGTGCCGAATCTCGGCGTCGTCTCCAGCGGTGACACCACCTTCACCGTCGCCGATGTGCCGGGCCTGATCCCCGGCGCCAGCGACGGACGCGGCCTGGGCCTGGACTTCCTGCGGCATCTCGAGCGATGCGCGGTACTGGCCCACGTAGTCGATTGCGCGACACTGGAACCCGGCCGCGACCCGATCTCCGATGTCGACGCGCTCGAGGCCGAACTGGCCGCCTACCGCCCGGCCCTGCAGGCCGACGCCGGACTGGGCGATCTGGCCGACCGGCCCCGCGTGGTCATCCTCAACAAGGCCGATATCCCCGACGCCGCCGAATTGGCCGAGATGGTGACGCCCGAGTTCACCGAACGCGGCTGGCCGGTGTTCACGATTTCCGCGGTGAGCCGGGAAGGTCTGCGCCCGTTGACCTTCGCGCTGGCCGATATGGTCCGCGAATATCGCGAGGCGCACCCGAAGGCGGCGCCGAAGCGTCCGGTCATCCGGCCCGTCGTGGCCGGGGAGACCGGCTTCACCGTCGAACCCGATCCGGAGGTCGAGGGCGGATTCATCGTCCGCGGCGAGCGCCCCGAAAGGTGGGTGCGCCAAACGCAGTTCGACAACGACGAGGCCGTCGGCTACCTCGCCGACCGGCTTGCGCGTCTCGGCGTCGAGGACGAATTGGTCCGCCAGGGTGCGGTGCCCGGAGCCGAGGTCACCATCGGCGATGTGAGCTTCGAATGGGAGCCGCAGATTTCGGCCGGTGTCGATATGGTGATGACCGGGCGCGGGACAGATCCTCGCCTGGACCAGACCGACCGCATCTCCGCCGCCGAGCGCAAACATGCCTCCCGGGTACGCCGCGGCCTGGTCTCGGAGGACGAGGACCAACCGTGATCGCCCGCCACGCCGGTATCTCCGGTGTGCGCGGGCGTATCGGTCCGGTTGTCGTCGTGCGCCACGGTGGTGGCGTGTCAAGTGAGTGAGTGTTGTTGTGACACAGGTGGATTCTGACAAGGGAGCGGTAACTACTCGGCAGTCGATCCGGACCGCGCGCAGCGTGGTGGTGAAGATCGGCTCGTCGGCGCTGACCAGCCTCGAGGGCGGACTCGACACCGGGCGCCTGGACAAGCTCGCCGAGGCGATCGAGGCGCGGATGCGCGCCGGCTCGGATGTGGTCGTGGTGTCGTCCGGTGCGATCGGCGCCGGCATCGCCCCGCTCGGATTGGCCGCCCGCCCAAGGGATCTCGTGACCAAACAGGCCGCGGCGAGCGTCGGCCAATTGGCCCTGGCTCACGCCTGGGGCACCTCGTTCGCGCGGTTCGATCGCGTGGTGGGGCAGGTGCTGCTGACCGCGGGCGACTTCGCCCGGCGCGAACACCACCGCAACGCGCAGCGCACGCTCGACCGATTGCGTGCCCTGCACGCGGTCGCGGTGGTCAACGAGAACGACACCATCGCCACCGAGGAGATTCGCTTCGGTGACAACGACCGGCTGGCCGCGCTGGTGGCGCATCTGGTCGGCGCGGACGCGCTGGTTCTGCTGTCGGACGTGGACGGACTCTACGACGGCGACCCCCGCAAGGGCGCCGCCACATTCATTCCCGAGGTGCGCAGCAGCGCCGACCTCGACGGTGTGATCGCCGGTAGCGGCGGAGCTCTCGGCACCGGCGGTATGGCGTCGAAGCTCTCGGCAGCCCGCCTCGCGGCCGACGCCGGCGTGCCCGTGCTGCTGGCCGCCGCGTCCGATGCGGCGCTGGCGCTGCGCGACGCCTCGGTCGGCACGGCCTTCGCCGCGCGTCCGGTCCGGTTGTCGGCCCGCAAGTTCTGGGTCCGCCACGCCGCCGACAGCCGTGGCGCCATCCACCTCGACGCCGGCGCCGTCAGAGCCGTCGCGCACTCCCGCCGATCGCTGCTCGCCGCCGGAATCACCGGCGTCAGAGGCCGTTTCTACGGCGGCGATGTGGTCGACCTGCTCGCCCCCGACGGCCGCACGGTGGCTCGGGGCGTCGTGGAATACGACAGCACCGAACTGCAGGCCATGGCCGGCCATTCCACCTCCGAATTGCCGGAAGGTATGCAGCGCCCCGTCATTCACGCCGACGATCTGGTGAAGGTGTAGGGACCTCGGCACGACCGCAGTTCACGACAGGGAACCAGTCCACGGCGGATCATGCGTCACGCCGACGGCGCGAAGCCCAGGCGGTCACGTGTGTGACCGGACTCCGCGGCAGGGGCCGCGTTCGCCGGGGTTCGCCATCGCCATCGTCGCGGTCGAGGTCGTCGTGCGCGGAAGGTTCTCTCCGGGGACGCCACCGCTGTTCCGCGGTGATAGCAGTCCTACCCTGACCGGGCCGTCGGTGCGTTCAGTGTGCCCCATGGTCGGACTGACGAAATCTCTCGCGCTTCCGACCTCAGCTCAGCCCGGCGGGGACACCCCGGGCTGGTCGGGAGTCGTCGGCGTATCGGTGTTCGGGATCGGACCGGTGATACCCGGCTGGCCTTCCTGGTCGGTGAGCGGAGGTGCCGACGGATCGGGTGGGACAGGGGCCGGAGGCGGTGCGGGCGTGTGCGATTGGGGCGGAGCGGATGCGGATGGGTCGGGTGACTGCGGCGCGGGAGGTGGTGTGGGCGTGGGGGATTGGTCCGGTGGAGCGAATGTGGACGGGTCGGGTGACTGCGCGGCCGGAGGTGGTGTGGGCGTGGGGGATTGGGGCGGGGGAGCGGATGCCGACGGGTCGGGCGAGTGCGGGGCGGGGATGTCGGAGGGTGGCGCAGCCGGTGCGGCGGGAGCAGGGGTGACGGGTGGCGCGGCATGCGGATCGGATGTTGGTGGAGCCGGCGGCGGCACCGAGCTTTCCGGTCCGGACGGTGCGGGGGGCTGCGTCGGGTCCGGCGAGGTGGGGGCGGAAGAGGTCGGCGGCGCCGGGGTCGGCGCGGGGCCAGGATCGTGCGTCGGCGCGCCGGGTGCCGGGGCCGACGAACTCGGTGCTGGGTCGCCGGGTGTGGGTGCGGGTTGAGTGTGGGGAGGCGCCGGTGCCGGGCTCGCAGGTGCAGGTGCAGGTGCAGGTGCAGGTGCAGGTGCAGGTGCGGGCGGCGACTGCGGCGTCGCGGGTGTGCCGGGCACAGTGGCCGAGTTGGGAGCTTGGTCTGGTGTCGCGGGCTCCGGCTCGGATGACGGTGGGGCCGAGGGGCTTTGGAGCGCTTGCGGCCGGTCGCCGTTCGGGCGGGCGGGAGCGCTGGGCCGCGGTCCGGCCGGGTCGGCTTGTGCCGGGGGTTCGGGCAGCGCCGGAACCGCGGTGCCCGCCGCGGAATAGGCCGGTTTGTAGATCATGTTCATCGCCAGAATCGCCTCCTGACGCATGACCTCCTGGGCGATGTGCGCATCGATCACGTGCGCGGCCTCCAACACCCGGGCGATGGCGCCCACCGGCCCGGAATCGCCCGGCGGGGGTACCGCCAGTTTGACCGCTTCCGCCGCTCCGGCGACCGCGCCGAGCCGGGCACCAACCTCACCGAAGACGGCGGCCAATTCGTCGACGGAGGCGGCGAAACTGTGCGCGCTCGCGGCGGCGGCCTCGGCGGCCGGGCCCTGCCAGCCGGCGTGATCCATGATTCGCTCGGCCTGCGAGCGGGTGGCCGGCATGGAACCGGTCAGCGTGGCGGCCGCCTCCAGCCAGATCAGGGAGGCCTGCAGAATCTCACCGGCCTCGATCTTCTCGGTCCCGCTGTGGATCTGTTCGTGCGTCATGGACTCGAAATGTTCCATGGCGCTGACATATTGGGGGTCGGTGTGCGATGCGGCCGGCCCGTAACGGAATTCGGCGCTCATCGTGACAGTCCGGACGAGATCGCGCGCAGTGCGGCCGCATGCGCGGAATCGGCCTCCTCGTAGAGCCCGGCGCTGGTCAGGAAGGCCTCTTTCATGCGGTAGGCGGCGGCGATGTACTGGTCGAGCAGTTCGGCCGCATCGCGCGCCTTGCGGCCGAACCCGGCCTGCAATTGCTGCGCGGAGAAGAAGCCCCCGAATCCGCTGAGCTGCGCCACCGAATCGAGGCGCTGCTGTAGTTCCCGAAGCCGGTCGGCCTGCTGCTGATAGATCTCCGCGCACCCACGCGCGGCCGCCGGATCGAAGGTGACGGTTCCCCCGCGCGCGGCCTGCAGGAAACGGGTGATATCGGCCTGGCTGGTCTCGATCGTCATGCGCACCCCTGAGATCGGTCGGTCCGACCAGCCTAATGGGGAAAGCCCGGAGGCGGCAGCGGAGCGTTACCACGTAGGGCTCCCCATTGGGCTGCAAATCGCACAGCCTAATGGGGAGGGCCGGAGGCGGCAGCGGAGCATCACCACGCAAGGGCTCCCCATCGGGCTGCAATCACACAGCCTGACGGGAGCGCCCGTGGGCGGCTTCCCGGTGAGGCTGCAGGTCGACCCAGCTTACTGGTTCCGGCGATGTCCGGTCAGCCCGAGTTGCCCGAATCCGCGCCCGTCACGGTCACCGCGGAATGCGTTTTTGCAGGTGAGTGCCGATCTGCTGCCGGCTCGCGGGCACGATATGGACTTCGTCGCCCGCCTTGATGAGATAGCGCCCGTCCTCGGCGACGTCGATCCACGTGTAGTACAGCGGCGCGGGCGGTGTGGGCCGGTCCAGGCCGGCCTCGATGCGGATATGCCCTTCGGCGCTGTGCGGTTTCAGCAGCAGGCGGCGGATGCGCGGCGCCGGCGGTGAGGCGGGGCGCGGGCAGTCGTCGTCGCGCACCGCCTCGGCCGGTGCCGAGCGGGCGGGTTCACCTCCGGCCGGGCAGTCGGGCAGCAGCGCGGCGATGCGGGCGCCCAGTTTGGCGGTATGCCCGATCGACAATCGGATGGACCCGCCGAATCCGGGTGTGCGACCCGGTTCCTGGATCGCGAGCACGGCGTGGTCGTAGATCGCCGCGGCCACCGCCCGGATCTCGGTCCCCGGGCTGTGTGCGCCGCCGATCGCGACCACGCGGGTGTGCGGTGCGGCCAGGATGCGCAGACAGGCGGAAAGGTCGGGGTCCGCGCCGAGCGGCAGCCGTGCCTCGAGGGTTGTGCGCAGGGTGGCCGCCTCGTCCTCGGTGCGCGGGGTTTCGAGGATGCGGAGGGGGAAGGGATGGCGATCGAGGTCGGTCTCGCGCCAGATGTGCGCGAACTCGTCCGGTGTGAATGACCAACTCACGCCGAATTACACCCTTCACCGATCGTCACGAGCCTCAACGTAGCGTAGCCGCGCTCCCGGCGGGCGGCCAGCCGATCTTGTTCGGATTTCGGTTAACACCGGCGAGTGCGGCCGGTATATCGAGACAACGTCCCGGTGACCGCCTGCGCACCGCGGCCGGTCGGATATCCGATCACCGGTATTTCGAAACGTAAACATTTCAGATATACCGTTACGAACTCTGCGAGCGACCGCTGGGCAGGCGCACGGTCCGCGATGACAGGAGACCTGGTGCACGAATCCGAAGCGGGCCCGGCCGAAGCGGCGGATGCCGGCGGGAAAGCGGCCGGGCTGCGTCGGTTGCGCGATGCGTCGTTGCCGGTACCGGATTGGCTGGTCGTCGAGCCGGCGATGTTCGAGCACATGCCTGCCGAGATCGTCACGGCGGCAGCGGAATTCGTTCGCGCGGCCGATCTCGACGAGGCGCTGACTCGCGGCGCCCGGTTACGCGCGGGCATCATGACCGCCACGCCCCCGGACGCCCTCGTCGCGGCGATGGAGGAGGTGTGGCAGCGCCTGGGCCGTGCCCCGGTGGCAGTCCGCTCCTCGGCGGCGGTGGAGGACGGCACCGCGTATTCGTTTGCCGGGCAGTTCGATTCGTTCCTGAACGTCTCGGGGGCCGAGGCGATCGCGTCGGTGGTGACGGCCTGCTGGGCGTCGGCCTTGTCGCCGCGGCTGATCAACTACTGTTTCGCGCACGGACTGGCGCTCCCGGAGATGCCGGCGGTCGTGGTGCAACGCCTGATCACGGCGGAGACCAGCGGTGTGCTGTTCACCTGCGACCCGAGCACCGGCGCCACGGACCGGATGCTGATCAGCGCGGTCTACGGTCTGGGTGAAGGGCTGGTCTCCGGCGCCGTGGACGCCGATACCTTTGTCGTGGACAAGTTTTCGGGCACCGCGATCGATACGGTCCTGGGCGAGAAGGCGACTCGCTACCGTCCCGACGGTGGCCAGGGCTGTATCGCGGTGGACGTCGATCCCGCGCTGCGCGCACGCCCGGCGCTCACTCCGGAGCAGGTGACCCGGCTGATCGAGGTCGGCCGCCGGATCGAGACCGCGACGAACGGCCCACAGGACGTCGAGTGGGCCTTCGACGCTGAGGGCCGGCTCTGGGTGCTGCAGGCGCGGCCGGTGACCACGGCGGTGGGGGACCCGTTGCGCGGCGCCGGTGAAGCGGTACCCGACGGTGAACTGCGAATCTGGGACAACTCCAACATCATCGAGAGTTTCAGCGGCATCACCTCACCGCTCACCTTCACCACCGCGGCCGATATCTACGGCCGCGTGTACCGCGGATATGCCGAATCCCTGGGGGTGCCGCCGTCGCAGGTCGCGCAGACCGACAGCTGGACTCCGGTGCTGCTCGGCTACTTTCACGGCCGCGTCTACTACAACCTGCTGCACTGGTATCGGATGGTCGGCATCGCGCCGGGCTACCCGCTCAACCGCCGGGTACTCGAGGCCGCGCTCGGCGTGGCCGAACCACTGCCCGACGATATCGCGAAGACGTTGCGCCCGTTCACTTTCGGCAATCCGCTGCGGCGGGTGATGTCCCGGGCCCGTACCACCGCGATCTATCTGCGCCGCATCGCCGGGATCGACGCGATGATGCGGCGGTTCCTCGACGAGTTCTACCGCGTCTACGACGATTTCGAATCCCACGACGACAGCGCCGACAGCGGGGCGCAGGCCTACGCCCGCTATCGCGAACTCGATCGGGAACTGGTGCACCGCTGGGGTCCGATGATGGTGCTGGACGCGATGCTGCTGACCTTCACCGGCCTGCTGTACGTTCTCACCCGGATATTCCTGCCGAAGGCGCCGGAGTGGTTCCTCTACGCCGTCGCCGGGCCCGGGGCCGACGTCGAATCCGCCGAGCCGGCCCATGCCATGTCGGCGCTCGCCGCGATCGTGCGGGAGAACGAGGATCTGCGCAAACTGCTGGAAAGCACTGCCCCGGAAGGCGTTTACGACGCGCTGGTCACCGCGGGCCACGACGAATTCCGGGCGCGCGTCGACGAGTACATCGACCGCTACGGCTACCGCAGTCTCGACGAACTGAAGCTCGAGACTCCGGATCTGCGGGAGGATCCGTCGGGCCTGTTCGTCATGGTGCTGGCCGCGCTACCGGAACAACAGGACCGCGCCGCCGACGACGCGCAACGGTACCTGGATACGCATCTGCGCGGGTGGCGCCGCGCGATCTACGAACGCCTGCGGCGCAAGGTGTCTCGCTGCGCGGGGCATCGGGAAAGCCTGCGCTTCTGCCGCACCCGCGCCTTCGGCATGGTCAAACGAACGATCCGGATCATGGGACGAGACCTGGTGCGGCGCAATATCATCGACGAATTCTCCGATGTGTTCCACCTGACGTTGCCGCAACTGCGCGGCTGCTACGAGGGCGGCGAGACGGCCGGTCTGCGGGCGGTGGTCGCCGCCCGCAGACAGCAGCGCGCCGCCGACGCGCGCCTGGTCGCACCGGCTCGCTTCGTCACCCACGGTGGCGGTTTCGGCCCGGCCGAACTGGCGGCGGCCGGCTGGGTGCCGATCACCGACACCCCGGCCGCCACAGCGGGTTCGGTGTTCACCGGGACGCCGTCGGGTGGTGGGATCGGCGCGGGCCCGGCGGTGGTGGTCGACGAGCCGCGCGACGTGGCGGGCGGTGTGCTCGTCACCTATCGAACGGATCCGGGATGGGTGGCGGTGCTGCCCTCGGCGACGGCTCTCGTCGTCGAGCGAGGCAGTCCGCTGACCCATGTCGCCATCGTCGCGCGCGAACTCGGTGTACCGACGGTGGTGCAGATTCCGGGTGTCACCAGATCCGTCCGGACCGGTATGCCGTTGCGGGTCGACGGCAGCAGCGGAACCGTCACCGTGCTCGAAGAAGGGGAGGCAGCCGATGCCCAGTGAACTGCAGAACACCGACGACGACCAGGCCCTGGTGCGCGGCTGGCTGGTGAATCCCGCCACCGCCACCGGTATCCACCTCGCCGACGAGGCCGACGGCTGGCAGTTCCGCAGCTACGCCGAACTCGCCGAGCTGACCTGGTCGGTCGCGGGCCGGCTCCGCGAACGGGGTCTCGGGGGCGATGACGAGGCGGGAGTCTGCGTCGTCATGCCGACCGGATTCCCCTGTGTCGCGGCCTTTTACGCGGTGTGGGCGTGCGGCGGAGAGTTCACGCCCATCGCTGCGCCCATGTTCGCCGACATGGCCCAGTACGTCGCGCATGTCGCGGCGATACTCGACCAGGCCGCACCCCGCGTGGTCGTGACCTCCGTGGAGCTCGAAACACTGGTCCGTGAGGCGATGACGACGGCCGGACGTGCCGACGAACCGGTCGTCGTCGGCGAGACCGGATCGCCCGCCGACCGGACACTCGCACCCGCTGCCGAGACGGCACTGCTGCAGTTCACCTCCGGGTCCACCGGAACCCCGCGCGGCGTGCGGGTGTCGTGGCACAACCTCGCCAACAACATCCGCATGATCAGCCGGCTGATCGACTGGCGACCCGGCGAGGCGATGGTCTCGTGGCTGCCGCTCTACCACGATATGGGCCTGGTCGGGGCATTCCTCACCACGGTCGCCAATCAGGGTGATCTGTATCTGATGCGGCCCGATCAGTTCGTGCGCGATCCCGCGCGCTGGCTGCGGGCGATGGCGCACGCCCAGCATTCGCCGTCCCCGTCGTTCGCGCTCGGCTATGTCGCACACCGTGTTTCGCCGGACGACATCGCGGATCTGGACCTGTCGGGATGGCGGACCCTGGCGGTCGGCTCCGAACCGGTCGAAGTCGAGGATCTGCGGTCCTTCGCCGAACTCACCGGCGCGCGCGGTTTCTCCGCCCGGGCCTACACCCTCGCCTACGGTCTGGCCGAGGCCACGCTGATGGTCACCTCCTCGGCACGAGACCGGCCGCTCACGGCCCTGCGGGTCGATACCGCGACCCTGCGCCCCGGTGAGCCGGTACGAATCGTCGCGGAGGTCGCACTCGCCGACGACCGGTGGGTGAGCGGCCCGGGCTGGATCACCGGTCTCGGCTACTCCACTCCCGAATCCACCGTCGTGGTGGTGGACGAGGACGGCCGCGAACTGCCCGACGGGGTGCTCGGGGAGATGGTGGTGATCGGCGACTCGGTCGCACTCGGGTACACCGATGGTGCCGGCGGCGCGACCCGCATCACCGACGGCCGGCTCTACACCGGCGACGCCGGATTCCGTTACCAGGACGAGGTTTTCGTACTGGGCCGGATGGGCACGAGCCTGAAGGTGCGGGGACGGTCGGTGTTCATGGAGGACATCGAATCCCGGGTGGCGCGCGAAACCGGGATCACCAAGGGGAAGCTCGCGGCGGTCTCGCTGACCGGCGGTGCCGTACCCGGCATCGTGCTCTTCGCCGAAACCGCGCCGGGGGAGTGGGTCACCCGGGCGCGGACCGTGGTGCGCGGCGAACTGGGCCCCGCGGGCACCGTGGGCGTCGTCACCGGACCGCGCGGCTTCATCCGCCGCACCTCGAGCGGCAAGCCGCGCCGCCGGCACATGTGGCAGCTCTACACCGAAGGCCGATTGGCGGGCGCCACCGAACATCCCGGCGCCGACACCGCCGCGACGAGTGGCTCCACCGCGCCGTCGCTGTCGCTCGATCGTGTCGAGCGGTTGCTCGGCGCGGCACTGGAAACGGTCTCGATCCCACCGAATTCCGCCGCCCTGTTCGAGGGGTCGCTGGCGGAGGGATTCGGCAACGAGGGTTCCGATATCGACTTCCTGATCGTGGCACCCGGTGACGAGGAGATGCCGACGCTGCCGACCGTGGTGTTCGCCGACGGCCGCCGCATCGAGATCCGCACCCGGTCCGAGGCGCAACTGCGCGCGCAACTCGAGCGGGTGACCGGGGCGGGCGGCGATCTCGACGAGGACGTGCTGAACCGCTGCCAGCGGTTCCGCAACGCGACCGTGGTGCGGTCGAGCGCGGTCGTGGATCTGGACGGATTGCTGGCGCTGCTGCCCGCCGACGGCTTCGCCGAGACCGTGTCCGGCTGGTGGGCGCGGCGCAGCCGCCACGCGCTGTGGTTCGCCGTCGCCCTGCGTGCGATGGGCGCCGATGCCGAATCCGACGGGTGGGCACGCGACGGCCTGCTCCAAGCGGTCAAATCCTGGGCCGCGACGCGGGGAGAGACCTATATCGAGACGAAATGGATTCCGCGACAACTCGATCGGATCGTGGCGGCCGATCCCGATATCGCGGAGCAGGTCGACGCCTACCGTGCACACCCGGCCGCCGCGACGCTCGACCAGACGCTTACCCTGGCCCGGCGATTCGGCATCGATGACGTCACCGATGATCCCGATCGGATTCTGCTGGCCCGGGTCGACGGCGTGACCACGTGGCCCATCGGTGACCGGATCCATGTGCTCCGCGACGATCGGGACGCTTTCGCGCTCTCCGACCGCGGCGCCGCGGCCTGGCGCGGCGTGGTCGCCCGCAAGTCGGTCGCCGACATCCTGCGCCGGTCGCCGATCGGCGCCGAACTCGCCGAATTCGTCCGCCTGGGCTTCGTCGGATTGTCCCTGCGCGGCGGCGAGACCCTGCGTCCCGCGCTCGCCATGTGCAAGCCGGTACGCCCGGTCACGCCGATTCCGTCCACGCGGATGCCCGCGCTCGGGCTCGCCGGCGGCGGCGCGGACCGCGAGATCGCGACCCTGTCACCGCTTCCGGCCCAGCGATTCGTCGCCTGCGCGATGGAGGTGGTCTGGTCGAACGTGGTGCTGGAGAACGCCCGCGAGGACCTGATGGGGGCGGTGAAAGCGGGGCAGGGGGCCGTCGCCGATATCGCGGCGCATCGGGTGATCGCGATGTGCGTGCGAATGACGCTGTCCACCTATGGCATTCACCCACTGCCGCCGGATGTCGCGCCCGGCCGGACGCTGGCCGCGATGGTGCCGGATGCCGGACCGCTCCGTGCGCTGGTCGACGGCGCGTCGGCCGTGCGCTTCTCCGCGGTCCTCGGATCGGGCGCGAGCGGCCTGGACGAACTGGCCGTCCTGGATGAACTCGCCGCCGCCGTGCGTGAGATCGCCGGGGGCACACAGTTTCCGGCGTCGTTCGATTCCCGGGAGCAATGGCGGCGCACGCTCGACATCAGCTACGACTGGCTGCGCCCGGCCGCCTATCTCGATACCGAACTGCCGCTCGACGAGGCCCGCGACCTGCTCGGCTCGGGCGGGCGGCAACCCCACCAGCGCGACGGAGGACAGTGATGACGAATGTGGACGGCCCAGTGGCGGAACGGGTGCGCCGGCTCGTCGTCGCGATGGCGCCGGCGCCGCCCGCCGAACCGGGTGACCGGTTGCGCCTGATCGAGGATCTCGGATTCGACTCACTTCGTCTCATGGAGCTGACCCTGGTCCTCGAACAGGCCTTCGGACTACCGCGTTACCGGCCCGAACAGCTGGCCGGCGTGCGCCGCATCGGGGATGTGGTGACCCTGATCGAGGAGGTGCGATTGTGACCGGACACGACGCCGTCCTGGTGACAGGCGCGGGTGGGCTGATCGGTGCGGAGGTGGTGGCGCGCCTGGGCGCGGCGGACCGGACCGTTGTCGGATTGGTGCACAGCACTGCGCGGATCATCCGCAACGACGGTTCCGAGCTGGACGGCATCGAGACGGTGCGCGGCGACGTCCGGCGGCTGGGTTTCGGCCTTTCCAGGCACGACGCCGCCGAACTCGGTTCTCGCGTCGGCATGATCGTGCACTCGGCCGCGACAACGGCCTTCGACGCCACCGCCGGCGAGTACGAGGAACTGAACGTGCGTGGCACCGCCCACGCGATCGAACTGGCACTGCGCTGGGACGTGCCGCTGGTGTACGTGAGTACCGCCTACGTGTGCGGGATGCGGGCTGGTGTGGTCGCCGAGGCGGAGCTCGATGTCGGGCAGGCCTTCGGAAACGGCTACGAGGACAGTAAGTTCCGGGCCGAACGCCAGGTGCGCTGCACCCCGGGCCTGCGCTGGGCGGTCGTCCGTCCCGGCGTCGTCACCGGCGCCACCGGCACCGGCGCGATCCGCGACTACAAGAACCTCTACACCGTGGTGAAGCTGATCGTCGAGGGCAAGCTGCGCTCGCTGCCCGGCCGCTACGACGCCACGATCGCGCCCGCACCGGTCGACTTCGTCGCCGACGTGATCACCGCGGCCGCGACCGACTTCGATTCCGCCGCGCGACAGACCTTTCACGCCGTCGGCGCCGATGCGCTCTCGCTGCGTGACATCTCGGATGTCCTCGCCGAATATCCGTCCTTCCAGGTCGCGACCTTCGTGCCCGAGACCACCTTCGCGGTGGAGGATCTGGAACCGCTGGAGCGCGAATACTTCCAGCGCATCGGCGCGCTCTACACGAGTTACTTCGCCCGCCGACCGCTGTTCGACACCACCGCGACACACGCCCTGCTCGGACGGGATTGCCCGCCGAGCGGCAAGCCGTATCTGCGACTGCTCCTGGACCACTGCCTGGAAAGCGGTTACCTCGGCGACCCGCTGCCGTCGGTGACCGAGGTACTGGCGCGCTTCGGCCCGGACGCGACAGTGCGAGGCAGCCGATGACTCTGGCGCAACTGCTGGCGGCGTCGACCCCGCTGCCGGACAAGGCGGCCGCCTATGCCGAGGACACCTACGTTCAAGAGACGGTAGACCAACTCGGTGCGGCCGGACTCGATGCGGCCGATTTCTCTCGTCGGTACTCATTACTGCTGCTGAAACCGGATGCGATCGTGGCCCGGGCGGTCGAACCGACCCTGCGGTGGTTGCGGGACAACGATTTCCGTGTCGTCGCGGCGCGCACCTGCGCGGTGGACCGGCATCTGGTGCGCGCGCTGTGGTACTTCGCGTGGAATATCGCTTCGGCGGAGCGGCGGCGGCTCGCCGATCTGCTGACCGAGATCTCCGATGCGCTGGTCCTCGTCGTCTCCGGCGAACCGACCGCGCTGCCGACCTCGGTGCGGCTCACGACGGCCAAGGGCCCCACCGATCCGGACAAGCGGCAGCCCGGTGAATTGCGTTATCTGCTGGGCAGATACAGCTACCTGCTGAATCTGGTGCATTCGCCCGACGATCCGGCGGACGTGCTGCGCGAGTTCGCGATCTACTTCGACACCGGCACCCGTGCGCGGGTACTGCGGGAGATCGAGTCCGGGAGGGACCGCGGTGTCGAAGCCGCCGCCTGCGCCGCGGAGCTGTACTCCCGCACTCCCGCACGGGATTTCGGGCGTTCGGCTGCCACCACGCGACTGCTCGCCGACGTCGGTGATGTTCCGGCGGACTTCGATCCGGATCGCGACGAGGACTGTGCGCTGCTGCTGCGCCGCGCCTGGGCCACCGGCCGCGCGATCGATCCCTGGTCGGCCATCGTCCTCGGTTCCCACGTACTGCCCATGCGCAACGGCGGGCGGCGCCAGATCCTGCCCCCGGTATCCGCACACGACTGGTTGGAGGCACGACCATGACGATCGACACCGCGACCATCCCGACCGCGAGCCATGTGCACACAATCTCCCGCCATCTCGCCCACCGCTGTGCGGTGTCGGAGGTCTTCGTCACCTCGCTGCACGCCGCGCGGTCCGACGAATTCGTGGTCGGCGCCCAGCTACCGCGCATGCACGCCTTCTACGGCGACCACCTGGCTCCGTGGGACGGCACCTACGATCCCATGCTGGTGATGGAGGCCGCCCGGCAGGCGGCGATCGCGCTCACGCACGAATACTTCGGTGTACCACAGGATTTCGGTTTCGTGGTACGCACCTTCAACGGTGCGGTCGCGGAGAGCGACAGCTGGGTGATCGGACCCGCGCCCGCGGATCTGGTGATGTCGGTGCAGATTTCGCGCCGGCATCGGCGCGGCGAGGTATTGCAGGGGGTGGATATGGTGCTCGATATCGAATGCGGCGGTGCACCGCTGATGATCGTGGACGGATCCTTCACCTGGGTGTCGCCGTCACGGTGGGAGGCGTTGCGCGGCGTGTTGCGCACCGGGCTGGGCCTCGGCGACATCGGCGCCGCGCTGCCGCCCGGGCAGTCGGCCGCGGCGGTCGATGTCGGCCGGGACAACGGACGCAACGTGGTGATCGGCCCGATGCGGCGGGTCGGCGCGGCCGCGGTCGCCGAGCTGGCGATCGACACCGGACATCCGATCCTGTTCGACCACGCCGTGGATCACGTGCCCGGCAGCGTGCTGCTCGAGGCGGCACGTCAGACGGTCGTCGCGATGTCGGCATCGGAGCCGAGCCGGTTGATCGGGGTCTCCAGTTTCTTCGAGCGGTTCGTGGAGCTGGACCACCGCGCCGAATGTGTGGCCCGCGCCTCGGATGCCGTTCCGGGACAGATCGATTGCGAGATCCACCAGTGCGGCGCGGTGGCCGCCCGCATCGGCCTGCGCTACGACACCGACGAGGCGGAATGCTGAGCGGTTCCACGCCCGTCGCGCGGATCGCGCGCTTCACCGTCGCGCGGTACGAAACACATCATCTGCTCTACGCGGTCATGTTCGTCGCGGCGGTGGAGGGCACCGCGGCGGTGGTGTCGCATCCGGACTCCGCATGGCGTCCGGGATGGGCTACGGCGGTGCGGATCGTCGTCGTCGCGGTGCTGCTGTTGTATCTGCGCATGGTGGACGAGATCAAGGACCTCGACTACGACCGGGTACACAACCCGGACCGGCCGCTGGTCACGGGAGCCGTGAGCGTCGGCGAATTGTGGGGCGCGATCGGGTCGCTCGCGGTGACGCTGACCGTGATGTCGGCGCTGCTGTCGTGGTGGTCGGCGGTTCTCGTCGTCGCGGCGATGGGGTACGGCCTCGCGCTGTGGGGGCTGGAGAGCATATCGGCGCGGATCCGCGCCGATCTGCTGCTGAATCTGGTCGTGACCTATCCGGTGCAGTTGTGGATCATCGCCTACCTCGTGCGTTCGGCGATCGACACCGGTCAGGTCGAATCCGGATGGCGGACAGCCTGGGTCGCGCTGATCTTCGCGGGCGCCTTCCTCCACTTCGAATTCGCGCGCAAGACGACGGCGGACGCACGCCCCGGGCAGTGGTACTACTCGAATGTCCTGGGGGTGCGGGGCAGCGTCGTCGCGATTGTGGGCTGCGCGGTCCTCGCGGTCGGTGCGGACGTGGCGCTGACCCGACCGTGGGACCATCCGCTGCCGTGGGCGTCGCCGGCGTGGATTCCGGTGGGACTGTTGCTACTTCCGGTCCTCATGGCCGGATCTTTCCTGGCTCGCGCGCCGGACCCGATGCGACCACCGGTTCCGCCGTCCGAGTCGGATTCGGCTACCCGCGCGTATCCCGTCATACCGGCTGTGGTATTCGTACTGGTGTTGTATCTGATTCTCATCGCCACCGCCGTGACCTGGCGATAGTTCCCACGGCGGGCAGGGGCTCACGCCCAGGGGCATCGGAAGGCCACTGAAAGGGCAGTGACCGGGCCGCCGTGAGCGCGCACGCTTGGAAGTAGCACCCGGCGCCGCAGGATTGCCCCCTTCGCATCGTGCGGCACACCGGATCCGGCGCGGTTTGCCCTTGCCGCGTCGGGCTCGCGGTCCGGTGTCCCGTTCGTGGCGTCGGGTGCAACCACGACCCTTCCGGAGGTATCCGATGTCCGCCGCCTCGCAGCCGTACGGCCGCGACGCGC
>NZ_BAFW01000057.1 GCF_000308535.1 Nocardia cerradoensis NBRC 101014
GAATTCCATGGCGTCGATGGCCGAGAGGGTCATGCGGTGGCCGCCGGCCTCGCCGACGAGGGTGAACGAGACGGCGGCGTGGTTGCCGACGATCCGGGCGGCGTGCAGCTCGGTCTTGCGCTCCATGGACTCCAGCGCCTGGTAGAGCTGGCCGATGGCCTCGTGCCCGTGGCGCGGGTCGCTGCCGATCGGATCCTCGACGACGGCGTCGGGTGCGTAGAGTGACAGGATTTCCGAGGTCGGGCCGGTGGCCACCAACTGCACGTAGCGTTCGGCCGTTTCGCGGATCTGCTGCGCTGCCATGTGAACTCCCAAGGAATTGAAACGTGTTCTAGTTGGCAGAGTAGCAGGGGCGCGCGGATCCGGTCGCGGGTTCGCGGGTCAGGTGCCGGTGGCCGCCGCGGGCGTGGTCTCGAGCCGGTCGGCCCCGCTGTAGATGTTCATGGTGTCGCCGCGCAGGAAGCCGGCCAGGGTGAGCCCGTTGTCGGCGGCCAGATCGACGGCCAGCGAACTGGGCGCCGAGACCGCGCCGAGCACCGGAATCCCCGCCATGACGGCCTTCTGGACGAGCTCGAAGGAGGCCCGGCCACTGACGATCAGCAGGGTGTCGTGCGCCGGTACGCGGCCTTCGCGCAGCGCCCAGCCGATCACCTTGTCCACCGCGTTGTGCCGGCCGATGTCCTCGCGCACGACGAGCGCGGTGCCGTCGGGGGTGAACAGCCCGGCCGCGTGTAGTCCGCCGGTGGCATCGAATACCGTTTGGCGCGAACGCAATTCATCGGGAAGGGCGGCCAGCACCGTCGGATCGACGCGCGGCGAGCCGGTCGGCAGCCGGAAGCGGCTGCGAGTGCGCACCTGATCGAGCGCGGTGGTGCCGCACAACCCGCACGAGCTGTTGGTCACGAATCCGCGGGGCTGAACCGGAACGGCACGGCGCAGCTGGATATCGAGCACGTTGTAGGTGTTGCGCCCTTCGTCGTCGGTGCCCGCGCAGTACCTCGCCGACACGATGTCGTCCGCCGACTCGATGATGTTCTCGCTGAACAGGAATCCGTGCAGCAGGTCGATGTCGTTGCCGGGGGTGCGCATGGTGACGGTCAGCGCCGTCCCGTCGACCCGCAGTTCCAGCGGCTCCTCCACGGCGAGCGTATCGGGCCGGGAGACGATGCCCGCGGGCGTGATGCGCCGGGTGGGTCTGCGCGCGGTTACTCTGCTCACCAGCTTCCTCGCAGTTCTGGTCGGTGCCGCCGCACGGCGGGCGGTCAGGCGGTGGTGTGGCGGTGCGGTTCCAGCCGGATCACGACCGCCTTGGAGACCGGGGTGTTGGAGCGCTCGGCGACGTGGTCGAGCGGGACCAGGGGGTTGGTTTCGGGGTAGTAGGCCGCGGCGTTGCCGCGTGGCGTCGCGTAGCCGACGATCCGGAAACCGGCGACCCGGCGCTCGACGCCGTCGCTGAATTCGGAGATCAGATCGACGAGATCACCGTCGGCGACACCGAATTCGGCGATATCGTCCGGATGCACCAGCACGACGCGGCGGGCGTTGTGAATGCCTCGATAACGGTCGTCGAGGCCGTAGATCGTCGTGTTGTACTGGTCGTGGCTGCGCAGCGTCTGCAACAACAGCCGCCCCTGCGGGATCCGCGGCCAGTGCAGGTCGTTGACCGCGAAGTTGGCCTTCCCGGAGGCGGTGCGGAATTCGCGGTTGTCGCGGGGCGGATGCGGTAGCTGGAAACCGTTGCGACCGCGCACCTTCCGATTGTAGTCGGCGCAGCCGGGCACCACCCGGGCGATGGCGTCGCGAATATGGTCGTAGTCGCGGCGGAACCGCTCCCACGGCACGGGATGGCCGGGGCCGAACAGCGCGAGTGCCAGCTCGCAGACGATCGCGACCTCACTGCGCAGATCGTCGCTCACCGGCTGCAGCCGTCCGGTGGACAGATGCACCATCGACATCGAATCCTCCACCGACACCTGCTGTTTCGTCCCGTCCTGCAGATCGAGGTCGGTGCGGCCGAGGGTGGGCAGGATCAGTGCGGTCCGGCCGTGCACGACGTGGCTGCGGTTGAGTTTGGTCGAAATCTGCACGGTCAGCTCGCAGGCGCGCAGAGCGGCCTCGGTGACCTCGGTATCCGGGGTCGCCGAGACGAAGTTGCCACCCATGCCGACGAACACCCTGGCGCGTCCGTCGCGCATGGCGCGAATGGAATCGACCGTGTCCCATCCGTGTTCGCGCGGTGCGGTGATGCCGAATTCGGAATCCAGCGCGTCGAGGAAACTGTCGGGCATCTTCTCCCAGATGCCCATGGTCCGGTCGCCCTGCACATTGGAATGTCCGCGTACCGGACATACGCCCGCACCCGGTTTGCCGATCATGCCGCGCAGCAACAGCAGATTCGTCGCCTCCTCGATGGTGGCGACGCCGTGGCGCTGCTGCGTCAGGCCCATGGCCCAGCAGATGATGGTGGACTTCGATCGGGCCAGCAGCTCGGCGGTGCGGTCGAGTTGTTCGCGGGTCAGGCCCGTCGCCTCGACGACCTCGTCGAGATCCACTGCGCGCATATGCTTTTCGTATTCGGCGAAGCCGGCGGTGTGCGCGTCGACGAAGATCCGGTCCACCACGGTGCCGGGGGCGCGATCCTCCGCGTCGAACAGCAGTTTCGCCAGGCCCTGGAACAGGGCCATATCGCCGCCGAGGCGAATCTGCAGGAAGTCGTCGGCGATGGTGACGCCGGTGGTGAGACCCTTCACCGTCTGCGGATCCCGGAAGCCGATCAGTCCGGTCTCCGGCAGCGGATTCACCGCGATCACCGTGGCGCCGTGCGCTTTCGCGGTGCTCAGCGCCGAGAGCATGCGCGGATGGTTGGTGCCGGGGTTCTGCCCGGCCACGATGATCAGATCGGCCGCGGCGAAATCGTCGATCGACACCGACCCCTTGCCGATACCGATCGACCGGGTGAGCGCCGCACCGGAGGATTCGTGGCACATATTCGAACAGTCGGGCAGATTGTTCGTGCCGAAGCTGCGCACCAGCAGCTGATAGAGAAAGGCCGTCTCGTTGGCGGTGCGCCCGGAGGTGTAGAACACGGCCTCATCCGGAGAAGGCAGCGCGCGCAGCGTGTCCGCGATCAGCCGGTAGGCCTGCTCCCAGGCGATGGGGGAGTAGTGGGTGTCGCCGGGCCGCAACACCATCGGATGGGTCAGGCGTCCCTGCTGCCCCAGCCAGTATCCGGTCTTGCCGGCGAGGTCGTCCACCGAGTGGGTGGCGAAGAATTCCGGCGTGACCGTGCGCAGCGTCGCCTCCTCGGCGACGGCCTTGGCACCGTTCTCACAGAATTCGGCCGGGCGGCGGTGGCCGGTGGGTTCGGGCCACGCGCAGCCGGGGCAGTCGAAACCGTGGCGCTGATTGACCCGGGTGAGGGTGCGGGCCGTGCGAACGACGCCCATCTCCTCGACGGCCCGGTCGAGCGCGACCGCGACGGCCGTGACGCCGGCGGCCTGCTCCTTCGGCGGGGTAACCGCCAGCTGGGCTTCATCGATATCGCGAGTCGGCGGTGTGCGGTGCATAGCCCCATCGTCCTCCTGTGCGCGCGGGCGCCGTCGACGGCCCGCCGATCGCGCGACATCGAGGCCGCGAACCGGGCCGCGCCGCCGAGCCTACGGGGTATCGTGCCGGCAGACCGTGCGGCGCCGTCGGGGATGTTCGCGCACGACAGACGGTCTCGGTTCGCGCTGCGGCGCCTACGACGAGGACGGCATCATGCACGAGACGACGATCAGCGGGCCGCCCCGGCAGCGGGTGCGCCGTCGGGCCGGCACGGTGGTGGCGGGCGGCATCCTCGGCACCGCCGCGGTGTTCGCGCTCGCGATCCCGCAGCCGGCGAATGCCGCGGTGACCAGGCTCGGCGCCACTCCCGACATGAATTTCGGTATCGCCACCAATTACGGCGACGGATGTAGTTACACCCTGCAGGCGAATGTCACCGATCCGGTCGCGCCGGTCACCTTCTACGACAACGGCGCTCCGATCGGCGTGGCGCCGCCCGGCGGAGCGTATGCGCTCATCACCTGGGTTCCGGCGGTCCCGGGTCGGCACACGCTCAGTGCGGTGCAAGCCGGTCAGCCCGCGCAGATGCCCGCGGCGACGCTCGATCTTCGGGTCGGCACCGGCATCCCGATCGGGTATGCCTGCCTGGTCGTCGGCGGTTAGGGCGCGCCTGGTAGTCCGGCGTCGGCGGCGAGGACGGCCAGTGCCGACTGCAGGGCGGTGCGCTGGGCAGCCGTCAGGGAGCCGGTGAATTCGCGGTCGAGCCGACGCGCCCGCTCCTCGGTCGCGGCGAGCAGTTCGCGCCCGTGATCGGTGAGGGTGAGGATCTGGCGCCGGCGATCGTCCGGATCCCGGTCGCGCCGGACCGCTCCCAGTCGTTCGAGATGATCGGCCAATGCCACGACCAGGCTGGGAGCGACGCCCAGCCGGGCCGCCAGATCCTGCTGGGAGGCGGCGACACCGTGATCGAGTGCGACCAGCACGCCGACGTGTTTCGGCTTGAGATCCAACTCCTCGATCGCCACGGCGAAACGATCGGTCACGATCGCGCCCAGGGTGCCGAGGCGGAAGGCGATCGTCGCGGGAACCGCGGTCTTGACGTGCGTCACGCCCCCGAGTATATCTTTTCCTGAACGATTCAGGTCGTGAATGATTCTCGATTGGAATGATTATGCTGATGCTGTCCGTGGTCGCCAATTCGGTGGTGGCCGTGATCTCCGGTGTGTCGTGCCTGATCGGCCTGGCGCGACCGCGTCTGGCCCTGGCGGAGGGGGAAGACCTCACCTCAGCGGCGACGTTCTTTCTCGGCGCCTACGCCGCGCGCGCCCTGCCGCTGAGTGTGGTGACCGTGGTCGTCCTGGTCGCGGGGAACGAGACGGCCGCGCTACCGGTGCTGGTAGTCGCGGGACTGGCTCAGATCGGCGATGCGATCGTCGGTGTGCGCCAACGGAATACGCCGATGGCGATCACCTGCGTCGGGCTGGCGGCGGTGCACCTGGGCACGGCGGCATGGCTGTTCGCGCGGTGAGCGGCCATGCCGCCGGCGATCTCAGCCCACCCTGCTCGGAAGCTCGGGCCGTTCGAACGATACTGTGCCACTTCCCGTTTCGGCCGCGCCGAGTTCGCCGCCGTCGGTTCCGGCGCCGTGGCCTTCCGGTCGCAAGCCGAACAGGGCGGCCAGTACCGTCGCCGCACACGCCGCGGCGCCGACCCAGAAGGCGATGGTGAACTGACTCTCCTGCGGCAGCGGCAGATGGGGCAGCAGTTTCGCGGTCAGCAGAGTGGTGATGATGGCGCTGGCCAGCGAGCTGCCGACGGTGCGGGAGATCGAATTGATGCCGTTGGCGATTCCGCTCTGGTGATGGGGGACGCTCGCCGCGATCAACGCCGGCATCGCCGCGTAGGCGAAGCTGATCGCGACGCCGATCACCACGCTCGCCGCGATCACCGAGCCGGTCGCATCGTGGGCCAGTGCCAGCCCGCCGAATCCGGCCGCGCCGATCGCTCCCGACAGTGCCAGCACGCGACGCCCGCCCAGCCGTCCGACCAGAATTCCGCCCGCGGGGGCGGCGAGCATCGACGACAGCGTCGCGGGCAGCAGGTACTCGACCGAGGCGCGCAGAATCGAGGCGCCGAATCCGTAACCGGCCACCCGCGAAGGCATCTGGGCCAGATACGACACGCCCATGAACTGCATGAACATCGCGAATCCGATGAACATCCCGGAGAGATTGGTGAACAGCACCGGTCGGTGGGTGAACATCGGCAGATCGACCAGCGGAGTGCGCACCCGCCGTTCGGTCACCACCCAGGCCACCGCCGTCGCGACCGCGCCGGCGAAGCAGGCGATCGTGGTCGCGGAGGTCCAACCCCATTCGTGCCCTTGGGAAATCGGCAGTAGCAGCAGAACCAGGAAGCCGCCGAGGGTGAGTGCGCCGGGCAGATCGACGCTGCCCGGATGCCGCTTACCCGTGGCCGGCACCGCCACCGCGGCCGCGGCCAGCGCCACCACCGACAGCACCGCGGTGAACCAGAACACGATGTGATAGTCCGGGTCGGTCCCCTTGGTCAGCAGACCGGTCGACACCAGGCCGAGGCCGCCACCGAAGCCGAGTGTGCCGCTGACGATCGCCATCGCGTGATGCAGCCGGCGCGCCGGAACCTCCTCGCGCAGCACGGCCAGGGCCAGCGGGAAGATCGCGGTCGCCACCCCCTGCAGCACCCGGCCGGCCAGCAGCACGCCCAGCGAATTCGCCAGTGCCGAGACGACGGATCCGGCCGTGGCCACGGCGAGCACGCCCAGCAGAGTCGGCTTCTTGCCGTAGAGGTCGCCGATGCGGCCCAGCAGCGGTGTGAACACCGCGGCCGACAGCAGCGTCGCGGTGGTGACCCAGCTGACCGATGTGGTCGAGACCTGCAGCTTCGTCGCGATCAGGCCCAGAATCGGCACGGCCTGGGTCTGCATGACCGTGACGATCATCGCCGCGAAGGCCAATACGCCGGTCAGCAGCGAACCTCTGCGCTCCACAGCCACCTCCAGAAAATTGAAGACCTATATGTTTGAAGACCTCAAGTATTTAAGGAGTCGACGATAGCCGTTGTCAATCGTTTCGGTAGCATCGGAGTTATGTCACCGGACACAGCGCAGAGCCCGCTGGCATTGCTGATCGCGCGATTCGTCTCGGCCTATCTGCAGGATTTCCTGACCGCCGCCGAGGGGCACGGGCTCACGCTGACCCAGGCCAAACTGCTGCTGGCGCTCAACGAGCCGCCCGCCGAACTGCCCATGCGGGTGCTGGCCGACCGGATGGCGTGCGATCCGTCGAATCTGACCGGCGTCGCCGACCGGATGGAAACCCGAGGCCTGGTCCGGCGCACGGTGAATCCCGCCGACCGGCGCGTCAAATATCTCGTGTCCACCGACGCCGGCCGTGAACTGGCCGCGCAGATCCGCGGCTCCCAGGTGCGCGCGTACAAGGCGCTGGCCGAATTGGCGCCGGAGGACGAAGAGGTGCTGCGGGAGCTACTGGAACGCCTGGTCCCGAAACTGGAGAACGCGGACTAGCGCCGCGGCGGCGCTGCCTGTCAGGAGGCGAATCGTCCGCTGCGCACAGCGCTTTCGCGATGTTGCGGTGGGAAGCCCGGGCCCAGTCGCGCCGAGACGTCGGCGTGTCGCAAAGGTTCTCCGCACTGGGCGCACACCACTTCGGCGTGGGTGTCGTGACCGCAGGTGTGGTGGTGGACGACCACCGGCGGTCCGGCCTCCGGGGCGAGCCAGCGGTCACCCCAGCGCATCATGGCCGTGAGCACCGGGAAGAAGTCGCGGCCCTTGTCGGTCAGCCGGTACTCGTAGCGGACCGGGCGATCCTGGTAGGGAACCTTCTCCAGCATCTGCTCCTCCACCAGCCGGGTGAGGCGCTGGGTGAGGACGTTGCGGCTCAGGCCCAGAGTGCGTTCGAAATCGTCGAAACGCGTTGTGCCGTAGAACGCTTCGCGTAGCACCAGCGGCGTCCACCAGTCGCCGATCAGATCGACCGTGCGGGCGACCGAACAGGGCCAGGTGGCGAAGGCGGTGCGCTTCATGTCCCCACCGTATCGATCCGGGCGGGGACGTACTTGTGCCACGGGGTGCCGACCCATTCGTCACGCTCGTCGAAGGCGGTCAGCTCGTTGGGCGCCGCCCCGCTGGTGAGGACCTCGCCCTCCTCGACGACGGACAGGCCCAGGCCGTTGGGTAGCGACAGATGTCCGCTGCGCATGCGATCGGTCGGTTCGACGGTCACGTGCGCACTGCCGGTGCGGGTGGTGAGCCGCACCTGATCGCCGGAGGTCAGGCCCAGCCGGAGAGCATCGGTGGTGCTGATGCGCAGCGCGCCGCCGGGATCGCGTTTGCGCCAGGCCGGATCGCGCATGATGGTGTTGGCGGTGAAGGCGCGCCGTTCCCCGGCGGCCAGGACGAACGGCCAGTTCCGGTCCTCGTCCGGTTCCGGGAGTGCGGCCAGCGCCGACAGCAGTTCCGGGACGGCGAGGCGGACGATGCCGCCGCGCACCCGGTTCCAGGTCTCGCCGACCTCGTCGTCGGTGATGACCACGCCGTGCTCGCCGGTCAGGATCGCCTCGAACAGCCGCTCCCCGGCGGCGAGGCCGGTGCCGTAGCCGGCTCGCTCGACGCCGGACGGGTTCTTCCGGGCGCAGGTGTACGCGGCGCCCCACAGCACCGCGGCGGCAGCGGCGCCGTCGGGCAGCGTCGCGCCGAGAGTGCGGTAGAGCAGGATCGGAGCCAGCTTCGCCTTCGCCGGATCGGCGAGGACGGCGAGAAATGCCATCGCGAAGGCCTCGCGGCCCTGATCGAGTGCCGCTCGCAGCGGCCGGTAATCGTCCTCGGTCAGGACGCCGGCCGCCTCGACCAGCCGAGCATGAATCTCGGGTTCGGCGAGGACACCCGCCGGAGCCGGGAGCACCGGATGCCGCAGATGGAAGATGTTGCGGGGGAATTCGAAGTTGAAGAAGGTCGCCTCGTACTTCTCGAACTGGGTCGGCGCGGGCAGCACGTAGTCGGCCGCGCGGGCGGTTTCGGTCATCGCCACGTCGATGACGACCACCAGCTCGAGCGCCGCCAGCGCGGCGCGCATCCGGGCCGAATCCGCCAGTGAATGCACAGGATTGGCGCTCTCGACGATCATCGCCCGATAGCGGGCGGGATGGTCGGTCAGGATCTCCTCGGTGATCACATTGCACGGCACCAGCCCGCTGATGATGCGGGCGCCCACGACCGGGCTGCGCGGACCGGAATCGGCGGGATGGCCGCGATCGTGCCCTATGGCCGCCATTCCGGAGAAGGCGTACTGCGTCCCGGGTTTGCCGAGGTTTCCGGTGAGCAGCCAGAGCAGTTTCTCCACATAGCTGACCAGGGTCGAGTGGCGGTTCATCTGTACGCCGAGGTCCTCGAGCGCGGCCACCGAATCCGCCGCGGCCAGGCGGTGCGTCGCCGCGGTGACCAGGTCGATCTCGACATCGGCCAGGGCGCAGTACTTGTCGATCGGCACCGTGCGCAGCACGGCGGCCACCTCGTCGAAACCTTCGGTGCGCGCCGCCAGCCAGTCGTGGTCGACCAGGTCGTCGCGGACCAGGATCGCCGCCATCGCGGCCAGCAGATAGACATCGGTCCCGGGGCGCAATTGCAGATGGAAGTCCGCCAGCTCGGCGGTTTCGGTGCGGACGGGGTCGAGCACGATGATCGAGCGCCGCGGATCGCGCGCGATCTCCTTCAACACCGAGCGGGCGCGCGGGAAACCGTGGGATTGATACGGGTTCTTGCCGATGAACAACGCCACCTCGGCATGTTCGACATCCGAGCGGACCGGATGACCGGTCATCCGCGCGCCGACCCAGAAATCACCGGTCTTCTCCTGAGCCAGCGCGCTGGATCGATAACGCATGCCGTAGGCCGCCATGGTGGCCGGAGCGTAGGCGCCGCCGAGATGATTGCCCTGACCGCCGCCACCGTAGTAGAAGATCGACTCGCCGCCGTATTCGTCGCCGATCTCGCGCATGCGCGCGGAAATCTCCGAAATGGCGGTATCCCAATCTATTTCGGTGAACGAGCCGTCGGCGTTGCGGCGCAGCGGCGCGGTCAGGCGACCGGTGCGCCCGTTCTGGTAGCGATCCAGCTGCAGGGCCTTGTTGCAGGTGTAGCCCGCCGAGGAGGGATGCAGCTTGTCGCCGCGAATCTTGTCGAAGCTGCGGCCGTCGGCGCCCAGCAGCACCTGGATGCCGCAGTTGCACTCGCACAGGATGCATGCCGTCGGATGCCATTCGGTCATAGAGGCAGCGTAGAAGAGTTAGTTCACAAACGCTACCCACAAATCGGGTCGCTGGTCGCCGCGTCGTGCCAGGCTTGGACACGGGCCGATGAGTTTGTCCGTTCGGCGCCGTCGTACCGGTGAGAGAACGCAATCCCATCCAGAGGAGCGAGCATGTCCTACACCTTCGAACCCGGAGACCCGTGCTGGATCGAACTGTTCACCGCCGACACCGATCGCGCCGTCGATTTCTACGGCGAGTTGTTCGGCTGGACCGCCGAAAGCGATGAGCAGTACGGCGGTTACATCACCTTCCGCAAGGACGGCAACGCCGTCGCCGGCGGGATGCGCAACGACGGCTCGGACGGCGCACCCGATCAGTGGACCGTGTACTTGACCAGCGTCGACGTCCACGCCACCGCCGCCTCCGCCGCCGACCACGGCGGCCGGGTCGTCGTGGAACCGATGGCCGTCGGCGAGCTGGGCAGTATGGCCGTCCTCGCCGATCCGTCCGGTGCGGGAGTCGGTGCCTGGCAGCCCGGCGTCCATCACGGTTTCGGTTCCTTCGGCATCGCCGGCGGCGGAAACTGGAGCGGGCACGTCGGGTACCCGTCGTGGTTCGAACTGCACACGCCGGCCTATGCCGACGCGCTGAAGTTCTACCGCGAGGTGTTCGGCTGGCGTGATCCCTTCACCGTCGGCGATTCCCCCGAGTTCCGGTACACGACAATCCATTCCGCGACGCCGATGCTCGGTGGCGTGATGGACTCGGCGGCGTATCTGCCCGCGGGATCTCCCGGGGGGTGGCGCGTCTACATCGGCGCCGAGGACGTCGATGCGACGGTGAAGCAGGTGGTGAGCCTGGGGGGTTCGGTCGAATCCGAGCCCGAGAACACGCCGTACGGGCGGTTGGCCGCGCTGCGCGATCCGAGCGGTGTCGCGTTCAGCGTGGGTGGTAACGCGTCCTGACATGTCATTACCCGGCCGGTAATCGCGCCGGGGGGATGGTCGTCGCTACCGTCGAGGTTGTCCCGAGCGGTCGGGAACCGGAACGAAATGTGGGAGCGATGATGTCGGACGAACGGGCGCTGGTGATCGGCGGCGGTGGAGTGGCGGGAATCGCCTGGGCGAACGGCGTGATCGCCGGGTTGGCCGATGCGGGCATCGATCTCACCGCCGCCGATCTGTACCTCGGCACGTCGGCGGGCGCCAATGTGGCGGCACAGCTGACCAGCGGGCTGACGCCGGAGGAGCTGTTCCGCCGCCAGATCGACCCCGCGGTGCAGAGCGCCGAGATCGTGCCGGAGGGCAACCCGCTCGAAGGAGTGTGGGAGACGATCAACCAGATCATCACCGAGAGCGGCGGCGATATGGCCGTGGCGCGGCGGCGACTCGGCAACCTCGCCCTCGCGACCGAGACGGTGCCGGAATGCGACCGGCGCGCGGTGATCGAATCGCGGTTGCCGGTGCACGAATGGCCTGGGCAGCGGCTGCTGATCACCGCCGTCGACGCCGGCACCGGTGAACCGCGCGTCTTCGATCGCGACTCCGGAGTGGCGCTGGTCGACGCGGTGACCGCCAGTTCGGCGGTGCCGCTGGTCTGGCCGCCGCACACCGTCGACGGCGTGCGCTATACCGACGGCGGCGTGCGGACCAGTGTCAATGCCGATCTGGCGGCCGGATTCGAGCGGGTGCTGATCATCGCGCCGCTGCCCGATCCTGCGCTGGAAGGTGAGGTCGCGGGCCTGATCGACGGGGGTGCGCGAGTGGAAACCATCGCCCCCGACGAGGCCGCGATCGCCGCCTTCGGGGCGAATCCGCTCGACACCGCCTCCCGCGTGCCCTCGGCGAATGCCGGTCGGGTGCAGGGCAAGTCGGCGGCGGCGCGGATCGCCGAGCTGTGGGGCTAGGAGTCGTTCCGGGGTCGTGACCTTGCCGCGCCGACGTCGCGAACCGACCGCGCGGTGAGCGGCACGGCGCCCTGTGGGGCGGTGGCCGCGCATCTGCGTTCAGGCGCGACTGGCTGCGAGGACTTCCCGCGCGGCCGGCAGGGCGGTGGTGCGGTCGCTGTCGACCAGGCCGATCCGGGTGCGGCGGTCCAGCAGGTCGTCTTCGTCGAGGGCGCCTTCATGGCTTGCGGCATAGGCGAATTCGGCACGCAGCACGTCGATACCGGGTGCGACCGGTTCGGCGAGGCGCGGATCGCGCTGCGCCGCGGCGAGCACCTGGGTGGCCTGATCTCCGTAACGCTCGACCAGCACCGGCGGCGCCGCGATCCGGTCGCGCGCGTGCCCGGAAACCGCTCCCACCAACGGGATTCGCTTGGTTCGGCAGGGTGTTGCGGTCAGACCGGCGGCGGCCACGGCGGCATCGACCGCGTCCTCGGCCATCTGCCGGTAGGTGGTCAGCTTGCCGCCGACGACGGTGATCGGGCCGCCGGGGGAGTGCAGGACCGCGTGTTCGCGGGAGATGTCGGCGGTGGAATCGTCGGCGGTGCGCAGCAGTGGCCGCAGACCGGCGAACGATCCGCGGATATCACTGCGCCGCAACGGTTCCCGGAGCACGGTGTTCACCGTGTCGAGCAGGAAATCGATCTCGGCGTCGGTGGGCTTCGGTTCGTCCGGAACCGGGCCGGGTGCGTCCTCGTCGGTCAGTCCCAGGTACACGCGGCCGTGCGCGGCCGGGAAGGCGAAGACGAAGCGGCTGGTACTGCCCGGAATCGGCACGGTCAGCGAGGCGGTGAGACCGCCGAAGGCCGCGGCGTCGAAGACCAGATGGGTGCCGCGGCTGGGCCGCAACTCGATACTCGGATCGACCCGGTCCGCCCACACGCCGGCCGCGTTGATCACCGAACGTGCTCGTACGGACAGGGTTTCACCGGTCAGCACATCGTGCAGCACCGCGGAGTCGCCGCTCACCTGCTCGGCGCGGACGCGGGTGAGCACGGTCGCGCCGTGCGCCGCGGCGGTGCGCGCGATCGTCACCACCAGCCGCGCGTCGTCGACGAGCTGACCGTCCCAGGCCGTCATCCCGCCGCGCAGCCCGGCGCGGCGCAGTGTCGGCGCCAGTCGCAACGCTTCGGCCGCGGCGACCCGGCGCGATCGCGGCAACACCTCCGGTGAGGTTCCGGCGCTGCGCCGCAGCACATCTCCGGCCAGGAAACCCGCGCGGACCAGCAGTCGCCGCGGCCGGGAACCGCCGGAGAACGCCGGGACGAGCTGGGGAATCGAGCGAGTCAGATGCGGTGCGGTGGTGGTGAGCAGGATGTCGCGTTCGACCGCGCTCTCGTGGGCGATACCGACCCCGCCGGAGGCCAGATACCGCAATCCGCCGTGGACGAGTTTCGAACTCCACCGGCTGGTGCCGAAGGCCAGATCGTGCGCCTCCACCAGAACGGTCCGCAATCCGCGCGCCGCCGCGTCCAATGCCACGCCCGCGCCGGTGACACCGCCGCCGACGACCAGGACGTCGATGCGGTCCGCATCGCCGAGTTCCCGCAGCTCACGGCTGCGGCGGGCGGCGTTGAGTGCCGAATCTGCTGCGGTATCGCCGCGCCCGCGGCCCGCGGTCGATGTGCTCTCGTCGAGCATGCGCTGTCTCGCTCTCTGTTTTCGGGACTAGTCGGTGTCGGGGCGCAGGTAGCGGTCGACGACGCGGGCCAGCTCGACATCGAGTCCGGCATCGTCGAGCAGATGGCTGACCGTGCCGGCCGACTGCACGGTGGACTGACCGATCAGCAGCAGCATGGTGGCCAGGTGATCGGGATCGCCGGCGCGGATGGAACCGTCGCGCTGTCCCTCGCGGACGGCGCTGGAGAACACCTGGATCAATTGCCGCTGATTGCGGCCGAGCCGGCCGAACACATAGGTCAGCATCAGATCGGTGTCGATGCGGAAGATCTTGGCGAACAACGGGTTCGAGCGGAGCTCGGCCGCACCCGAGACGATGCCCTCCACCAGGCGCGCCCGCGCCGGTCCCTCGGTGGGGATACTCGTCGCCACGATCTCGCTCAGCTCCCGGACCAGCAGTTCGGCGATCAACGACCGGGTATCGGGCCAGCGCCGGTACACCGTGGGGCGACTGACGCCGGCGCGCCGGGCGACTTCGCTCAGCGTGGTCCGGCGCACGCCGAATTCCTCGACACAGGCGCGTCCCGCCGCCAGGATCGCCAGGTCGATAACCGACGGCTCGCCGTCGGGGCCGGGGGATTCGTTCGGATCCATCAACAACTCACCATCGGTCCGTGTTCGTTACTGCGATTCATGTTCGTTACTGCTTGACAGTCTATGTCAGACTGTAACGCATGGTCGATACGCGACAGGACACATCCGCAGCAGAATCGGAAAACTTGACACCGGGCGAGTCGTCCGATCGTCCGAGTATGGTGTGGGACGCCTGGGGTATCGCCTCGGCCCACGCGCCGCTCTCGGACCGGATCCGGACCCTGGTGGCGCAGGTGTTCGGAGTGTCCGGGGAACCGGTGGCTCGTCGTGATGAGGGCGATGTGCCGCTGCGGGAATCCGGCTTGACGGCCGCGCGTCGCGCGGGGCTGTCGGCGGTGGTCGGCGCGGATCAGGTGTCGGCCGACCACCGCGACCGGCTGCTGCACGCGGGCGGCAAGAGTACGCCCGACCTGCTGCGCCGCCGCGCCGAAGCGCCGCAGGACGCGCCCGACGCCGTCGTCTTCCCGGCCGATCACGACCAGGTCCTGGCTGTGCTCACCTACTGCACCGAACAGTCGATCGCGGTCGTGCCCTTCGGTGGCGGCACCAGTGTGGTGGGCGGAGTGGATCCCGCGCGCGGTCGCTTCGACACCGTGATCGCCCTGGATCTGCGGCGGCTCGACGGACTGTCCGACGTCGACCCGGTGAGCGGTACCGCGACCCTGGGCGCGGGACTGACCGGGCCGCAGGCGGAGAAACTACTTGCCGCCCATGGACTTTCGCTGGGGCATTTCCCGCAGAGTTTCGAATACGCCAGCATCGGTGGCTTCGCGGCCACCCGGTCCTCGGGCCAGGCCTCGGCCGGCTACGGCCGCTTCGACGACATGATCATGCGCCTGAAGGTCGCAACCCCCACGGGCACAGTCGATCTCGGCCGCGCCCCCGCCTCGGCCGCCGGACCGGATCTGCGCGAGCTGTTCGCCGGATCCGAGGGCACGCTCGGCGTCATCACCGAGGTAACGCTGCGGGTGCATCCGATTCCGGAGACCACCGCATATCAGGCCTGGTCGTTCCCGGACTTCGCCACCGGCGCCGCCGCACTGCGCACCGTGGTGCAGAACGGTGCGGCGCCGACCGTGCTGCGGTTGTCCGACGAAGCCGAAACGGGGCTCAACCTGGCCCGTTCCGGCGATATCGGCGGCGCACCGGTCAGCGGCTGCCTGGCGGTCACGACGTTCGAGGGCACCGAAGCCCATGTGGCCGCGCGCAGCGCCGAGGCATCGGCCCTGCTCGCCGCCGCGGGCGGCACCGCACTCGGTGAACAACCGGCGCGGGAATGGGAGCACGGCCGGTTCGCCGCGCCGTATCTGCGTGATGCGCTGCTGGATATCGGCGTCCTGTGCGAAACGCTCGAGACGGCGACCAGCTGGTCGAACGTCGAACGGCTCAAGGCGGCGGTCACCACCGCGCTCACCGAATCGCTCGGCGCGCAGGGCACTCCCGCGCTGGTGATGTGCCATATCTCGCATACCTACCCGACCGGCGCCTCGCTGTACTTCACCGTCGTCGCCAAGCAGGCCGACGATGCGGCGGCGCAGTGGGCGCGGGCCAAACGCGCCGTCGGCGACGCCATCGCCGGACACGGGGGGACCATCACCCATCACCATGCCGTCGGCGCCGACCACCGGCCGTGGATGACCGCCGAGATCGGCGATCTGGGCGCGCGCATCCTGCGTGCGGTCAAGGATGCCGTCGACCCGGCGGGAATCCTCAACCCGGGCAAGCTGATTCCGTGACCGCCATCCGATCGGTCGCGCTGGTGACCAACCCGCACTCCGGCCACGGCCGGGGACTCGCCGCCGCCGCCGCGGCCGCCGCCCGCTTCGCCGAGCGCGGCGTGCGGGTACGCGAGATCCGCGGCGCCGACGCCGCGGAAACCGTTCGCCTGGTCCGGGATTCGGTGCGCGGGCCGGAGCGTCCCGACGCGGTCGTCTGCGCGGGCGGTGACGGACTGGTCTGCGTCACGCTGCAGGCCATCGCCTCGACCGGAGTCCCGCTGGGGCTGCTGCCCGGCGGGACCGGTAACGACCTGGCCCGGGAGCTGGGGGTGCCCGACGACGATCCGCGGGCCGCGGCCGATATCGTGCTCGGCGGTTGCGTGCGCACCGTCGACCTCGGCGCGATCGAGTCCACGCCCGATCCCGAGCACGCCCAGGGCTGGGCGGCCGGAATCGAACCCGCCGTCGCCCATCGGCCCATGCGATTCGCCACCGTCGCCGGCACCGGCTTCGACGCGCGAGTGACCTTGCGCGCCAACCGTATGCGCCGGCCGAAGGGCTCGCTGCGCTACTCCTTCGCCGCGGTCCCGGAACTGCTCGGTCAGCTCGGCGTGCCCTACCGCATCGAATTGTCCGGCGAGCCGGGCCGGGCCGGTGAGCGCGTCGTCGAGACCGAGGCCGTGATGGTGGCGGTCGGCAACACCCGGACCTACGGCGGCGGCATGCTCATCTGCCCCGACGCGATCGTCGACGACGGCCTGCTCGACCTGACCGTGGTCGGCGCGATGTCGCGGCTGGAGATGGTCCGCCTGCTTCCGGCCCTGGCCGCGGGCAAGCGCATCGACCATCCCGCGGTCGGGCACTACCGGGCCCGCACCATCACCCTCACCGCCGCGGTACCGGCGACCGCCGACGGCGACCCGGCGGGACTGCTCCCGGCGACCTTCCGCGCCGAACCCGCAGCGCTGGCGATCCTCGTGCCGTGACCCCGCCGTCCACCGGCGGGGCGCGGCCTCGGCATCCCGGTGGCGAATCTGCGAGCATGCTGAGTGGCAAACCCGCACCTGCACAACGGATTCGGGCAAAAGCTGAGAATTGCATATGGATTGGTGTATTGCGCCGATCCGGGCGGTAGTCTCGAACACGTGGGCGGGGTTTTCGGTGTCCCTCATCCGCCGAAACCCCCGCTCTACATCTTTCTCCGGCCGGCCCGCCTCATTCGCTGCGCGGCGCGACTCGGTTCACCTGTCCGGCGCCCGGGTGGCGGGGTCTCAGGGGTGTGACGGGGCCGCGTCGAGTCCTCCTGCTCAACTCCGTAGAATCGCACGGTGACCAGCGCAGCCCCTGATAACTCGCGAAATCGTGCCGACGCCCTCCCCAAGAGCTGGAACCCCAGCGATGTAGAGGCCGACCTGTACGAGCGCTGGGTAGCGGCCGGTTACTTCACCGCCGACCCGGCCAGCGACAAGCCGCCCTATTCGATCGTGCTGCCGCCGCCGAACGTCACCGGCAACCTGCACATGGGCCACGCCTTCGACCACACCCTGATGGACCTGCTCACCCGCCGCAAGCGGATGCAGGGCTACGAGGTGCTGTGGCTGCCCGGTATGGACCACGCCGGCATCGCCACCCAGACCGTGGTCGAGAAGCAGCTCGCCGTCGACGGCAAGACCAAGGAAGACTTCGGCCGCGAACTGTTCGTCGACAAGGTCTGGGACTGGAAGCGTGAATCCGGCGGCGCCATCCAGGGCCAGATGCGCCGCCTCGGCGACGGCGTCGACTGGAGCCGCGACCGCTTCACCATGGACGAGGGTCTGTCCCGCGCGGTGCAGACCATCTTCAAACGCCTCTACGACGCCGGGCTGATCTACCGCGCCGAGCGCCTGGTGAACTGGTCGCCCTCGCTCGAGACCGCCATCTCCGACGTCGAGGTGAAATACGAGGACGTCGAGGGTGAGCTCGTCTCGCTGCGCTACGGCTCGCTGAACGACGACGAACCGCATGTCATCGTGGCGACCACCCGCGTGGAGACCATGCTCGGCGATACCGCGGTGGCCGTGCACCCCGAGGACGAGCGATACAAGGCGCTGATCGGCACCACCGTCCACCACCCGATCACCGGCCGCCAGATCCCGATCGTCGCCGACGACTACGTCGACCCCGAATTCGGTTCCGGCGCAGTGAAGATCACCCCCGCGCACGACCCGAACGACTTCGAGATCGGCCTGCGGCACAACCTGCCGATGCCGACCATCATGGACAAGACCGGCAAGATCGCCGACACCGGAACCGAATTCGACGGCATGGACCGGTTCGAGGCGCGCGTCAAGATCCGCGAGCGGCTGGCCGACGAGGGGCGCATCGTCGCCGAGAAGCGCCCGTACGTGCACAGCGTCGGCCACTCCGAACGCTCCGGCGAACCCATCGAACCGCGGCTGTCGATGCAGTGGTGGGTGAAGGTCGAATCGCTGGCCAAGGCCGCCGGTGACGCCGTGCGCAACGGCGCGGTGACGATCTACCCGGCCAGCCAGGAACCGCGCTGGTTCGAATGGGTCGACAACATGCACGACTGGTGCATCTCGCGCCAGCTGTGGTGGGGCCACCGCATCCCGATCTGGTACGGCCCCGAGGGCGAGATCGCGTGCGTCGGCCCCGACGAGCAGGCGCCCGAGGGATGGGTGCAGGACCCCGACGTCCTCGACACCTGGTTCTCCTCCGGCCTGTGGCCCTTCTCCACCATGGGCTGGCCGGACGCCACCCCGGAACTGTCGAAGTTCTACCCCACCAGCGTGCTGGTGACCGGCTACGACATCCTGTTCTTCTGGGTCGCCCGGATGATGATGTTCGGCATGTTCGTCTCCGACGACCCGGTCATCGCCGCCGGTAAGGACTCCGGGCGGCAGCAGGTTCCGTTCGACGACGTCTTCCTGCACGGCCTCATCCGCGACGAATTCGGCCGCAAATACTCGAAGTCCAAGGGCATCGGCGTCGACCCGCTGCTGTGGATCGACGAATACGGTGCCGACGCAACACGTTTCACCCTCGCGCGGGGCGCGCAGCCGGGTAGCGACCTGTCGGTCGGGCCGCCGCACGTGCAGGCGTCGCGCAACTTCATCACGAAGCTGTTCAACGCCAGCAAGTTCGCGCTCATGAACGGTGCCGCGCCGGGCGACCTGCCCGAACGCGCCGGCCTCACCGACACCGACCGCTGGATCCTCGACCGGCTCGACGAGGTGCGCGCCGAGGTGGACGGCGCCTTCGACCGCTACGAGTTCGGCAAGGCCTGTGAGGCGCTGTACCACTTCGCCTGGGACGAACTGTGCGACTGGTACCTCGAATTGGCGAAGGTGCAGTTCGCCGAATCGGAGGAACGGGCCGCGAGCACGCGCATCGTCCTCGGCAACGTGCTGGATTCGGTGCTGCGCCTGCTGCACCCGGCCATCCCGTTCGTCACCGAAACGCTGTGGCAGGCCCTCACCGAGGCCGGTGCGGACGACTCCCTGGTGATCGCCGCATGGCCGCAGCCCTCGGGGGTCGCCACCGATACCGTTGCGGCACAGCGCATCGCGGATCTGCAGAAGCTTGTCACCGAGATCCGCCGATTCCGCAGCGATCAGGGTCTGACCGACAAGCAGAAGGTCGCCGCGAAGCTGATCGGCATCGATACCGCCGACCTCACCGGGCTGCACGCGGAGATCGCCAGCCTGGCGCGGCTCACCGAACCGGATGCCGATTTCTCCGCGACCGCCGCGGTCGAGGTGCGCCTGTCCGGCGCCACCGTCACCGTGGAACTGGACACCTCCGGCACGGTCGACCTCGACGCCGAACGCCGCCGGCTGGAGAAGGACCTCGCGGCCGCGCAGAAGGACCTCGCCGCCACCACCGCCAAACTCGGCAACGAGGCCTTCCTCGCCAAGGCGCCCGACGAGGTGGTCGCCAAGATCCGCACCCGCCGCGAGGTCGCCGAATCCGAGGTGACCCGGATCGGGGCGCGGCTGGCGCAGATCGCGGAGTCGGTGGCGAACAAGTGAGCGGCGGCGAAGGTTTCGACGACGAACCGCTCGCCGGCGGTGCGGACCGGCTGCGCACCGGTCCCTCACCGGTCGACCTCGCCGAAATGGCGCTGGTCGAGGCCGAACTCGACCAGCGCTGGGGCGAGACCAAGATCGAGCCGTCGCTGACCCGGATCGCGACCCTGATGGATCTGCTCGGCTCGCCGCAGCAGAGCTATCCCGCCATCCACATCGCCGGTACCAACGGCAAGACCTCGGTCACCCGCATGGTCGACGCGCTGCTCACCGCGCTGCACCGGCGCACCGGCCGGTTCACCAGCCCGCATCTGCAACTGGCGACCGAACGCATCGCCGTCGACAACGCGCCGATCACGCCGGCCCGCTATGTCGAGATCTACCAGGAACTGCTGCCGTACGTCGAGATGATCGACGCGCGCTCGACCGACGGCACCCTCGGCGACGGACCGGGACCCCGGATGAGCAAATTCGAGGTCCTGGTCGCGATGGCGTACGCCGCGTTCGCCGAGGCGCCGGTCGATGTCGCGGTCGTCGAGACCGGGATGGGCGGCACCTGGGACGCGACCAACGTCATCGACGGGCAGGTCGCGGTGATCACGCCGATCGGCCTGGACCACACCGACTATCTGGGTCCGGATCTGACGTCGATCGCCGGAGAGAAGGCCGGGATCATCAAGAAGTCGCCGCAGGATCTGCTGATCCCGCGCGATACCGTCGCCATCATCGCCGAACAGGAACCCGAGGCGATGGAGGTGCTGCTACGGCGCGCGGTGGAGGCCGATGCCGCGGTCGCCCGCGCCGGGTCCGAGTTCCGGGTCCTGACGCGACGCGTCGCGATCGGCGGTCAGGTACTGGAGATCCAGGGGCTCGGCGGGGTCTACGACGAGATCTTCCTGCCGCTGCACGGCGAACACCAGGCGCACAACGCGGCGCTGGCGCTCGCCGCGGTCGAGGCGTTCTTCGGCGCCGGCGCGCAGAAACAGCTCGACATCGATGCGGTGCGCGCCGGATTCGCGGCGGCGGCCAGCCCCGGCCGGATGGAACGGATGCGCAGCGCGCCCACCATCTTCATCGACGCCGCGCACAATCCCGCCGGTGCGCGGGCCCTGGCCGCGACCCTCACCGAGGAATTCGACTTCCGCAAGCTGGTGGGTGTGGTCGCGGTGCTCTCCGACAAGGATGCGGCCGGCATTCTCGCCGCACTGGAGCCGGTGTTCGACGAGATCGTCGTCACCACCAACGGCTCACCGCGGGCGCTCGGCGTCGACGAACTCGCCGACCTGGCCGTCCAGCGCTTCGGCGACGAGCGAGTCGTCACCGCGAACACCCTCGCCGATGCGGTCGAAACCGCCATCGCCATCGCCGAGGAGGCGGGAGACGCCGGCGAACCGGTATCCGGCGCGGGCATCGTGGTCACCGGCTCGGTGGTCACCGCGGGTGCGGCGCGCTCGCTGTTCGGGAAGGACCCCGCGTGAAGCAGCGGGCCGGGGGCGGTGGGAAGCTGGGTGTCGAGGGCATCGGCGGGCCGGCGCGGAGGAGGCAACGTGGGTAGCAACGTGGGTAGCGATGACGATGTGCGCGGCGAGGCCGGCGCACCGAAGCCGGGTGTACCCGCGCCCGCGACCGATCCGTGGAAGGGTTTTCGCGGCGTGATGGCCGGCGCGCTGGTCCTCGAGGCCATCACCGTGCTGCTGGCGCTGCCGGTGGTCGGGGCCGTCGGCGGCGGACTCAGCTGGTGGTCGGTGACCTACCTGGTCGGCCTGGCCGTCCTGATGTTCGTCGGCTCCGGAATGCAGCGCCGCCCCTGGGCCGTGCCGTTCAACCTCGGCCTGCAGGTGCTGGTGCTGGCCGGTGGGTTCATCCATCTGTCGATCGGCATCATCGGCGTCGTGTTCGCGGCGGTGTGGGCTTTCATTCTGGTGCTGCGCTCCGACGTCAAACGCCGCATGGACCAGGGCCTGCTGCCCAGCCAGCGGATGCAGGGCTCCTCCTGACGGCTCGGTTCGGAATACGGTGGCAGCGCCGGTTAGAGTGTCGCCGTGACTGAGCAGACGTTGGTACTCATCAAGCCGGACGGCGTGGCCCGAGGCCTGGTTGGTGAGATCATCACCCGCATCGAACGCAAAGGCCTGAAGATCGCGGCCCTCAAGCTCGAGCAGGTTTCCGAGGAACGTGCCGCCGCCCACTACGCCGAACACGCCGACAAGCCGTTCTACGGCTCGCTGATCGAATTCATCACCTCCGGCCCGGTCGTCGCGGCCATCCTCGAGGGCCCGCGCGCCATCGCCGCCTTCCGCCAGCTCGCCGGCGGCACCGACCCCGTCGAGAAGGCCGTCCCCGGCAGCATCCGCGGCGACTACGCCCTGGAAACCCAGTTCAACCTCGTACACGGCTCCGATTCCCCCGAATCCGCGAAGCGCGAGATCGCACTCTGGTTCTAGCTCTGTCTTTCGGCCTCCGATCCGCACCGGCGGGTTCGCGGCCTCTGGGCTCGCCGTTCGGGCACCCGACGGCGAGCCGGCCGCGAACGGTCGCTCGGAGGACTCGCTCCGGGCCGGGTGAGCCGGTTTGCTCACGGGTCGCGGCGACACTCCAGCCGGTGATCGACGTCGGTCGGGAAAGACCTACTCAGGTGTAGGAAAGAGCCGCCGGTCGGGCCACGGAAATGGGGCGGGCACGCTCCGATGACGTACCAGTGGGTCGCTGTGTGGGATACTGGAAGCGGATGTGATCGACGCCCGCCTATCGGGGCAGGTGGCGAACGCAACCGAATGGCACCGCGGCTCGACGCCGATCATCGCTGCCCCGGACGGTTCCAAGACTCGGCTGTTCGGCGGCACGCTGGATGAGCGCTCGAGCTCAGGTGTGAAAGCCAACAGCCAGGCGCCGCGTGACCAGTTAGCCCGAACGACGTACGACAGGTGATAACCGGGCACGCGGGGCGAGACCATCAGACCTTGCGCCACAGGCGTGAGGCGAACGGACAGCGCCCCCGCGTCGGCCGCGTCACTCTCGTACGAGTGGGACGCGCCCGGGGGCCCGAGGAGATTTCGTGGCCGATCAAGAGCCGCAAGGAACGTCGCAGAGCAATGGTGATTCCACCTCTACCGAGGTGGCCGGGGTAGGGGAGGCAGCGCAGTTGCCCGAACGTATCCGGGTGCACGCGCTGGCGAAACTTCTGGGTACCACCAGCAAACGCATCCTTGCCCATCTGACCGAACTGGGCGCCGAAGCTCGCAGCGCCCAATCCAGCCTGGACCGGACCGTCGCCGAATCCGTGCGCGACGCGCTCGTTCCCCCACAGGCCGGCACCGAGCAACCGGTGGCCGAGCCCACGACCGGACAGGCCGAGACGCCTGCTCCGGCGCCCGCCGAGAGTGCGTCTCCGGCGACCCCCTCCACCGCCGCGGCCGATACCGCGCAGACCGCCACCGCGCCGGAGACGGCCGGCGAGCCCGAGCCGAGCGAGTCCGGCGCCTCCACCGCGGTCACCGAAACCGAGGTCGCCGCCACCGCGCAGGCCGCGGACGTCGAGTCCCCCGGCACCGCGAACCCGGCAGTGACCGCGGAATCGAAACCGGAAGCGCCGGTAGCGGCGGAGTCGCCCGCGGCATCCGCCGAGCCCGAATCGGCACCCCACACGTCGCTGTTCACCAGCCCTTTCCAGCAGCCTGCCGCACAGCGCGAGGAGCCGGTCGTCTTCGAGCCGGCGAGTATCGCGGCCGCGCCGCTGTTCCTGCCGCCGGATGCCGCGGCCGCCGAGGAGATGCGCCGCCGCCGGCGTGCCGAGCGCGAGGCCGAAGCCGCCGAGAAGGCCGCGGAAAAAGCTGCGGAGAAGGCCGCCGAAAAGGCTGTCGAGAAAGCCACCGAAAAGGCCGCCGAACCCGCTCCGGAGAAAGCCCCCGCGGAACCCGAGACCGTCGCGGCGGAGGCCGAGACCGAATCCGGCGACTGGGACGACGAGCAGTCGCGCGACGAGCAGGAGGACGGTGGTCGTTCGCGTCGCCGCCGCCGGGGTCGCCGCGGTCGCGGCCGGGGCCGGGGCGAACAGCACGCCGATCACGAGTCCGACGACGAATCCGACGACGAGGACACCGAGGCGCACGCCGACTCCGACGAATCTGCCGAGGACGCGGCCGCCGAGCAGACCGGTGAGGAGAGCGACGACGACTCGGGTTCGACGCCCGAAGGTTCCACCCGCCGTCGCCGTCGCCGCCGTCGCCGCAAGGCCGGTGAGGACAACGAATCCGAGCCCGCCGACGACGATCCGCCGAACACCGTCGTGCACGAGCGGGAACCGCGGAACAAGCGCCGCACGGTCGACGAGGTGCAGGGCATCAGCGGGTCGACCCGGCTGGAGGCCAAGCGGCAGCGCCGGCGCGACGGTCGCGAGGCCGGTCGCCGCCGCCCGCCGATCCTCACCGAATCGGAATTCCTGGCCCGTCGCGAGTCGGTCGACCGGGTCATGGTGGTCCGTGAGAAGTCGTTCCCGGCCGGCGAACATTCGCATGTCGGCGCGACCACCCAGGTGGCGGTGCTCGAGGACGACATCCTGGTCGAGCACTTCGTCACCAACACCGGCACCGCGTCCATGGTCGGCAACGTCTACCTGGGCAAGGTGCAGAACGTGCTGCCCAGCATGGAGGCGGCGTTCGTCGACATCGGCCGCGGCCGCAACGGCGTGCTCTACGCCGGTGAGGTGAACTGGGAGGCCGCCGGGCTCGGCGGCAAGGAACGCAAGATCGAGCAGGCCCTCAAACCCGGCGACACCGTTCTGGTGCAGGTCAGCAAGGATCCGGTGGGGCACAAGGGCGCCCGGCTGACCACGCAGATCAGCCTGGCCGGTCGCTTCCTGGTCTATGTCCCGGGCGGGACCTCGACCGGTATCAGCCGCAAACTGCCCGACACCGAGCGCAAGCGGCTCAAGGAGATCCTGCGCGATATCGTCCCGCAGGACGCCGGAGTGATCATCCGCACCGCGTCCGAGGGTGTGAGCGAGACCGAGCTGGCTCGCGACGTCGAGCGGCTGCAGGCCACCTGGAAGACCATCGAGAAGCAGGCCGAGAACGGGTCGGGCGCGCCGAAGACCCTGTACGAAGAGCCGGACCTGCTGGTGAAGGTCGTCCGGGATCTGTTCAACGAGGACTTCTCCAAGCTGGTCATCGAGGGTGACCGGGCGTGGACGACGGTCGAGAACTACGTCCGCACCGTCGCACCGGACATGCTGGCCCGGGTCGAGCGCTACGAGAACAACGGCGTGGACGTCTTCGGCAGCCTGCGCATCGACGAGCAGCTGGCGAAGGCCCTCGATCGCAAGGTGTGGCTGCCGTCCGGCGGCACCCTGGTCATCGATCGCACCGAGGCGATGACCGTGATCGACGTCAACACCGGCAAATTCACCGGATCCGGCGGCAGCAACCTGGAAGAGACGGTCACCCGCAACAATCTGGAGGCCGCCGAGGAGATCGTGCGCCAGATGCGGTTGCGCGATATCGGCGGCATGATCGTCGTCGACTTCATCGACATGGTGCTGGAATCCAACCGGGATCTGGTGCTGCGCCGCCTGACCGAGGCGCTCGGGCGCGATCGCACCCGCCATCAGGTGTCGGAGGTCACCTCGCTCGGCCTGGTCCAGATGACCCGCAAGAAGCTGGGCACCGGATTGGTCGAGGCGTTCTCCACCACCTGTGAGCACTGCCACGGCCGCGGCATCATCGTGCACAACTACCCGGTCGAGACCGCACCCGCCGAGGAGGGGGCCGGCCGCCGTGAAGGCCGTCGCCGCCGCAAGGACAAGGACCGCGACAAGGACACCAAGCAGGCGAGCACCGCCGCGCCGGACACCGCGGAGGCGCATCCCGAGGAGGATGCGGCCGCCAAGCGCGCTCATCCGGTCGCGCTCGCGATGGCCGCGCATCACGCCGACGACGAGGTGGCCGAGGCCGGTGCGCCGGTCGAGTCGAAGACCGAATCGCGGCCGCAGGCCAAGGATGCACGGGGTTCACGCCGGGGCCGCGGACGGGCCGCGGCGGCTGAGGTCGCCGAGTCCGTCGAAGCCGAGTCCGTCGAAGCGGATGCGGCCGAACCGGTGGTCGCCGAACGAGACGGCACCGAGCCGGTGGCGGCCGAAACGGCAGT
>NZ_BAFW01000056.1 GCF_000308535.1 Nocardia cerradoensis NBRC 101014
CGATGCGGGCCTGATCCGGGAAGGCCAGACCCTGGGCGTCGACCAGCTCACCCGATTCGCGCAGTGCCGCCCCGAGCGCGCGCTGGAATTCGATATGGGCCGCGATGTCCTCCGGCGGCCACTCGCTGATCGGAGTGTCGCAGTGCGCGGCAGGGCGGTAGGTCTTGAGCAGCATGTATTTCACGATGATCTCCTCGGCTCGCCGGCGCGCCACCGCGGCGCGCTCACGATTGGGTCGGTGCCGAGCGCGGCTCCTCGACCTACCTCGACAGCGATAGTGATCACAAATCGGTGCTGGTATCGGCGAGCGCGTCCGGATTCACCGGTTCGCCGCCGAGGATCAGCTCCTTGATCCGATCGGTGACGTCCCAGACGTTGACGTTCATCCCCGCCAGCACCCGATTGCCCTGATCCAGCCAGAACGCGACGAATTCGCGGCTCGCGGTGTCGCCCCGAACCACCACGGAAGTCGTCGCACCCGGGGCGACGAAACCGGTGTACTCCATGCCGAGGTCGTACTGGTCGGTGAAGAAATAGGGCAGCCGGTCGTAGGTGGCGGGCCGGTCGAGCATCGTCAGCGCCGCCACGGCCGGTTGGTTGAGCGCGGTGGCCCAGTGTTCGACCCGCACTCGCTGCCCGAGCACCGGATGCTGCTGATCGGCGATATCGCCGACGGCGACGATATCCGGATCGCTGCTGGCCAGGCTCTCGTCCACCAGCACGCCGCCCTCGACCGCGAGCCCCGCGTCGGCGGCCAGTTCGATATTCGGCCGGGCGCCGACCGCGATCAGCACCGCATCGGCGTCCACGACCGTGTCGTCGGAGAGCCGGACTCCGGTGGCCTTCCCGTCCGCGGTGACGATCTCGGCGGCCTTCACGCCGCAGCGCAGATCGACGCCGTGCGCGCGGTGCAACTCGCCGAAGACCGCACCCATCTCGTCGCCGAGCGCGGCCTGCAACGGCACCGCGCCCACCTCCAGCACGGTCACCTCGAGACCGGCGGTCCGTGCGGCCGCCGTGACCTCCAGGCCGATCCAGCCCGCGCCGATGACGACCAGCCGCCGCGCCGAGCCGAACAGTGAGATCAGCGCATCGGACTGCCCGATGGTGCGCAACATGTACACGCCCTCGGCGTCGGCGCCGGGAATCGGCAGCCGGCGCGAGCGCGATCCGGTGGCCAGGGCGAGTTTGTCGTACGGCCGGGTCGAACCATCCGGCAGCGCAACAGTTTTCGATGAGCGATCGACGGACGTGACGGTGGTGCCGAGCAGCAGGTCGACATCGTGATCGCGATACCACTGCTCGGTGTGCACGGTGAAATCGGCGAGCGACTTCTTGCCGAGCAGATGTTCCTTCGACAGTGGCGGCCGCTCGTAGGGAAGCTGCGCCTCCTCGGCGATCACCGTGATCGCGCCGTCGAACTCGTTGTCGCGCAACGACTCCGCCAGCTTCGCGGCGGCCAGACCGCCGCCGACGATGACGAACCTGGAATCTGTGGGCATGGGAAAACCTCCGGGCAGCGGGCAACCAGGGTCGTATCCGACCCTACTGTGCGATCCCGCCGCGATCGGGAAATATCGCCAACTTCGCGGCGTTGACCAATGCTGAGGGCGGGTGGCGTGCGGCCTCCCCACTGCTTCTTCGAAGGGACGAAATGTGAGCGATCAGACGACCACCGCCGGTTCCAGGGACCGCGTCGATTTCTGGTTCGATCCGCTGTGCCCGTGGTGCTGGATCACCTCGCGCTGGATTCTGGAGGTCGAGAAGGTCCGCGATATCGACACGCACTTCCACGTGATGAGCCTGGCCGTGCTCAACGAGGGCCGTGACGACCTTCCCGAGCGCTACGTCGAGATGATGAAATCGGCGTGGGGTCCGGTCCGGGTGGCCATCGCCGCGGCCGAGCAGCACGGTGAGAAGGTGCTCTCGCCGCTGTACACCGCGATGGGCACCCGCATCCACAATCGCCGGGAGGAGTACGAGCGCGAGAATCGGGCCGACAGCCTGGCCGCGGTCGTCGCCGACGCTCTCGCCGAGGTCGGGCTGCCCGCCGAACTGGCCGAGGCCGCCACGAGCACCGACTACGACGAGGCGCTGCGCAAGAGCCACCACGCCGGAATGGACAAGGTCGGGCCGGATGTCGGCACGCCGACCATCCACATCAACGACACCGCCTTCTTCGGCCCGGTGCTGTCGCGGATTCCGCGCGGCGAGGACGCGGGCAAGGTGTGGGACGGGGCCGTCGCGCTGGCGTCCTATCCGCACTTCTTCGAACTCAAGCGGACCCGCACCGAGGACCCGCAGTTCGACTAGTCATCGACGGCACGGGGCGTGGCACGCCCCGTGCCGGGCGTGCGGCTACCGCGGCGGCAGCCCCGGAATCTCGCCGTATCCGAGGTAGCTGCCCGTCCGGTCGTCCGGTCCGGCCGGCGGCATCGGCTGCGGCGGGCCGGCCGGCGGATACGGCGGTGGGGTCGCCGTCATCCGTGGCGGCGGCGGCCCGCTCGGCCGCAGGAACATCCGGCCGTGCCGGCTGCGGTCGCGCAGCGCCCACATCCGCCACGTCAGCACCGGGTGCGAGGCCATGGCGTTGACCACCCAGACGAAGAAGCCCCTGTCCTGCGGCGCGCGGTCGGCCATCTCGTCGAAATCGACGAGTGAATTCAGGTATTTGCCGCCCGCAAGGGTTTTCATCGCTCCCGGGGCGCCGAGATGCCGGTTGCAGAAGCCGTGGTTGTCGGCGGTGTACTCCTGTGCGCGAATCAGCGAATTGCCGATGATCGGCAGGAACGGCACGAGGAACATGCCCAGCTGACGCCAGTACGACACATGACCGGCCGCGATGTGGCCGACCTCGTGGCCGATGATGAAGGCCAGCGCGTCGGGGTCACGAGCCTGGCCGCCGATCTCGAACAGATCGCTGTAGACGACCACGTAGCGGCGGAACCCGTGTCCCGAGGCGAAGGCGTTGATCTGCCCGTTGCCCAGCACCACGTAGGCATCCGGGACGGTCGCCATACCGAAGCGCGCGGCCGCCTCGACCACCATCCGGTATCCCTCCGGAAACTGGGTGGGCGACATCTTCACGGCATTGAGCCGCTGCATCGAATAGTTGGTGCCGCGCCCGAACCACAGCAGCAGCGGCGCGAGGATCACCAGTACGACGTAGTAGTTCACCGCGCCGACGAGCAGGGACAGCAGCGCGATCAGATAGCCGGTGACGGTGACCAGGATCACCACGATCAGCAGCGGGATCTCCCAGCTGTGCCGGGCCGGCATCCCCCAGGGGGACAGCCCGCGTGTCGGTTGGAACGGCGGGACGTGCGGCGGCGAAAACGGTTGCTGCGGACCCCATCCCGGCGGTCCCAGCCGAGGATCCCATCCCGCCATACCGGTCACCGGATTCCACCCCGGTCCGCGCCCCTGCTGTGGTGACTGATCGGCCCACTGATCTTCGGACTGCATGGGCTGAACTCTATAGAGGATCGGGGAACGACCCCATGTGGAGCGAAACCGCCCACCTGACAGAATCTCAGCCATGCGCGTATACCTGGGTGCCGACCATGCCGGCTTCGAATTGAAGAACCAAGTGAAGGATCATCTGACGCAGGCCGGTCACGACGTGGTCGACTGCGGAGCCCACGAGTACGACGCGGTCGACGACTACCCGGCCTTCTGCATCGACGCCGCCCGCCGCGTGGTCGCCGACCCGGGCAGCCTCGGCATCGTGTTCGGTGGCAGCGGTAACGGTGAACAGATCGCCGCGAACAAGGTTCCCGGCGCGCGCTGTGCGCTGGCCTGGAGCGTGGAGACCGCGAAACTGGCTCGTGAGCACAACAATGCGCAGCTCATGGGTATCGGCGGCCGGATGCACAGCACCGAGGAGGCCTTCGCGATCATCGATGCGTTCCTGGCGACGCCGTGGTCGGACGAGGCGCGGCATCAGCGGCGCATCGACATCATCGCCGAATACGAGAAGAGCGGTCAGCCGCCGGCGGTGCAGAGCTAGGCAGGCATCGAGCGGGCCGGGCCACGCGCCCGGCCCGTCCGGCCGCGTGCGGGCCGGTGTGAGCGGAACGGAATTCGGTCGATGCCTGAGGGACATACGCTGCATCGCCTGGCGAAGCTGCATCAGCAGCGCTTCGCCGGTGGTGTCGTGCGGGTATCCAGCCCGCAGGGGCGCTTCGCCGACGGTGCCGCCCTGGTCGACGGAGCCACCCTGACCAAGGCCGAGGCGTGGGGTAAACATCTTCTGCACCACTACGATTCGGGCCTGACCGTCCATGTGCATCTCGGTCTCTACGGCACCTTCACCGAATCGCCGGCGCCGCTGAGCGATCCGGTCGGCCAGGTGCGAATGCGGATGATCGGCGCCGGGAAGTCCGCGGCCACGCTGTACGGGACCGATCTGCGCGGTCCGACCGCGTGTGAGGTCCTGCACGCACCGGAGGTCGACGCCCTCACCGCCCGGCTCGGCCCGGACCCACTGCGGCGCGATGCCGATCCGGAGCGGGCTTCGCAGCGGATCCGCCGTTCGAACCGGTCCATCGCGGCGCTGCTGATGGACCAGTCGGTGGTGGCGGGCGTGGGCAATGTCTATCGCGCGGAAGTGCTGTTCCGGCACGGCATTTCACCGCAGCGCCCCGGCCGCGCCGTCACGGCCGCCGAGTGGGATGCGCTCTGGGCGGATCTGGTGGCGCTGATGAAGGTCGGCGTGCGCAAGGGCGCGATCGTGGTGGTGCGCCCCGAACACGACCGCGGCGCACCGTCGTATGCGGTCGGCAAACCGCGCACCTACGTCTATCGCCGTGCCGGTGAGCCCTGCCGGATCTGTGGAACCACCGTCGCGCATGCCGTGCTCGAGGGGCGAAACCTGTTCTGGTGCCCCACCTGTCAGCCCGCCTGAGTCGCCGGGAGCGCCGAGGCGCGCCGCTGGAGCAGTCGCGTGAGCGCGAGTCCGAGCAGCGTGACGGCGACCAGGACGTAGGTGTTGCCCAGGAGGTGCTGCCACCAGTTCCAGGTGAGTTCCCGGTCGCCACCGCCCGGCACCAGCACCTGTCCGATCAGGAACGGCGCGGTGACGGCGGCGATCGCGCCGGCCACCGCCGCGGCGGATCTGCTGGTGGACCACAACGCGGCGGTCACCAGCGCGGGTGCCACCCACACCCAGTGATGCGTCCACGACACCGGCGAAACCAGCAGCAGCACAGCGGCATTCACGAGCAGCGCGGCGACCGAGAGTTTCGTGATCGCGGGGGCGTTCCCGGCTACGATCGGGGCGGCGCCGGCGGTGCGCTCGGCGCGGAAGAGCAGGTACATCGCGACCGCGCCGGCGGCGACGACGGCGAGACCGAGACCGAGCCATATCGCCGCGGCCGCGGATTCGGGCAGGCCGAGCCGGTAGACCATGCCCTTGAGCGACTGGTTGCCGGCGTAGTAGGGCGCCCCGATGCGACCGGTGTCGACGATGGCGTGCAGCCAGTACTGCGTGGACGTCCGGGGGAACAGCACGAATCCGGCGAGCACCACCCCCGCGGCGGTCGCCGCCGCCGTTCCCGCCGCTTTCCAGTCCCGGCGGATCAGCAGATACAGCACGAAGGCCGCGGGGGTCAGTTTGGTGACGGCGGCGATGCCGATCAGCACGCCTCGGGGCCAGCGCGACTTCTCGGTCAGGCAGTCCAGCGCGACCGCGGCCATCAGGATGATGTTGATCTGCCCGAACCACAGTGTGGTGTGCACCGGCTCGAGCGCCGCCATCGCGATGACGACGGGGGTGACCACGGTCGCTTTCGACCGCGGGTTCAGCTCGGGGCGGACCCGGGAGAGCACCAGCCAGATCGTCACCCACAGACAGGCCAGCGAACTGGCCGTCACCGCGATCTCCGCGAGCCAGAGCGGCATCACGGCCAGCGGAGTCATCAGCAGCGCGGCCGACGGGGGATAGGTGAACGGCAGGTCGGTGTGGCCGGCCACCGGTAGCGGCGGCCCGTACAGTGCGCCGTGGTGCAACCAGGCCAGGGTGTCGACCCGATACACCTGCAGATCGAGAAAACCGTGCAACGCCGAGATGAGCAGGGCAGCCGACACCGAGAGCAGAAGTCCGATCAGGATCGGGATGCGGGGGAAATATCTCGTGTCGTCCGAATGCTGTTGGCGCAGCAGCTGACGCCGCTCCGCCCGCACCGTGATCATGAAGCTGAGACCGACCTTTCGATGTTCGCCGTTCGGCGCTCGGGCGCGGCGAACCACGTCGTGTAGAACAGGGAGATCACGGCCGCCAGTGCGGCCAGGACCGCGAGTCCGGACGGCAACGGATGGGCGGCCATGGTCTCTGCGAGGAAACGATAGGACAGCAGCAGCCCCGCGAAAACCCCGGCGCCGAGGGTCACCATGTGAATTCGCGTGCTGTCCCAGCCGCGATCGGGTTCGCGCAGTGCCGATTCCACCGTGAGGCACAGGACCGCACCCGCCACCAGATCGCAGCCGTAGTGGTAGCCGAAGCCGAGCGTCGCCAGCAGCGTGCACACCAGCCACAACGCACCGCCCCAGCGCAGCCAGCGCGGCCCGGTGCGCGAATGCACGAACAGTGCTGTGGCCCACGCGGTGTGCATCGACGGCATGCAGTTGCGGGCGGTGCCGGCATCGAAGAGCATCGGCACCGGGGTGCCGGTGATCGCCGGCACCGTATGCGGCCAGTCGCCGATCTGCAGGCCGTGGCCCAGCGGGCCGTAGGCGAAGACCGGGCCGACCACCGGAAACAGCACGTAGACGAGCGGCCCGACGATGCCCAGTGCCAGGAAGGTGCGCAGCAGGTTGTGCCGGGGCCACGGCCTGGTCGTCACATTGCGCAGCTGCCACACCGCCACCACCACGGCGGCCGCGGGCAATTGGATGTACACCGCGTGCAACACGGCCGACGGGACCGGGCCCGCCGCGTCCAGAAGGCCGCCGACGACCCACGCCGGATCTCCCAGTGCCCGATCGGCATATTGCACGTACTGATCCAATACGCGCGGACCGGCGGAGATGCTCACCAGCAGCCAGGTGTCGGCGAGCTTCGACGCCATGATCAGCAACACACCGAATGCGATGGCGCGCAGAGCGATCCGCCGTCGCCGGCCACGCCACCGAGCGACGGTCAGCACGAGCGCGGTCAACACCAGCGTGGGGCCGGTTCCGATGGAGAGGTGCCAGTGGCACAGCGCCTGCACCCCGAGCACCAGCAGGTCCAGTACCGCGGCCGACGCGAGGCTGACGACGCGCACGCGCGCGGGCACGCCGACGCACGCGAGGCCCAGGCCCGCCCAGGAGACGAACGCCGACTGCGGGTCGGCCGCGTAATCGGCGAGGAGACTACGAAAGGGCCCGAGGGCGCCGTGCGCAGATGCCCACAGCTGGGCGATGGTGAGCAGGGCCACAGCGCCGACGGCTGCGGCAGCGGCTCCTGCTCGGGGCTTTTTCCCACCCCCGGATAACGACGACGGGGGAACTACCCTCGCCTCGTGGTCGATCAACACTGAAGATCGATAACACAACGTAAACGGAGGCGCAACTTCCGGTTACCGGAAAGCTAAAAACCTCCGTCGAATCCGCCGAAGTCGCCCCCGTCGAAACCACCACCACCGCCGTCGAAGAAGCCGCCCCCGTCGAAGCCGCCCCCGTCGTATCCGCCGCCGTCGTATCCGCCACCCTGGTCATAGCCGCCGCCGTCGTATCCGCCCTGATCACCGCCGTCGAAGCCTTGCCCGGTGTCCTGTCCGGCATCGTGACCCGCATCGAATCCGGCGTCATAGCCTGCGCCGTAACCGTTTTCGAAACCGGCCGCGCCGTAGCCGACGCCGTGCATGCCACCGAACAGCGCATCGAACAGCAGCACCGAGCCCACGCCCCAGGCGCCGGCCACCAGCGCGGTCTTCCACCACGGCTCGGAATACCAGCCGGCCGGAACCGGACGCCCGGCGACCCGGCCGCCCGGATAGTAGTTCGGAGTTTGCGGAGACGGCGTCGGCGATGCCTCGATGCTGCGGCCGTCGAAGTCGACGGTGCGGTCCTCGGTCACCCGTCCGGCGGACCGCCGGCCGTCCAGTTCGGGGACCGGTGGACCGGGATCGAGATTCATCGCGGTGCGTGCCGCACGCACGTAGTACAGGCCCTCGATCGCGGTTTCCTTGGCCAGCCGGGCCTGGGTGACGGTCGTGGCCTGATCGATCTGCGATCCGGCGGCGTTGAGCCGTTCACCCGCATCCGCCAGCGCCTGCTTGGAGGCCTGGTCGGTCCCCGTGAGGTTGTAGACCTGGCCGCCGAGGCGTTCGATCAACCGGCGGGCGTCGGCCTTCGCGTCGGCGAGTTGGTTGGTGTCCCGGGTGCGTTGGTTGGAACGCCCCGCGACCATCATCGCGACGCACGCGATCAGCACGACGACCAGAAGAATCAGCAGCAGCCACACGTCGACCAGAGTACGCGTCGACGGTTTGCTGAAGGCTTGCTCTCAGCCTGCGACGGCCGCGTCGTAGTCGAGTCGGGCGGCGTCGTAACCGCCCGGATCGCCGTCGGAATCGCCGAGCTCGGAGAGTGCGAACTGCCGCTTGCCGGCCGTCTTGGCCGAGTACATCGCCCGATCCGCGCTGCGCAGCAGATCGGAGAAGTCGCACGGCCGCCCGGGCGGGGAGAAGGCGGTGCCGACGCTCGCCGACACCGGCACCGGTCCGGCGTCGGTCGGAACCGGATCGTGCAGGGCGGTCAGCACACGCATCGCCACCTCGGCGAGGGTGTTGCGGCGGGCGGGCAGGGCGAGGACGAATTCGTCTCCGCCGTAGCGGCATACGACCGTTTCGTCCGGGCAGGCCGCGCGCAGCCGCCGGGAGATCTCCACCAGCACCTCGTCGCCGACGGAATGGCCGTAGCCGTCGTTGATCTGCTTGAAGTCGTCCAGATCGATCAGCAGCAGGCCCACGCCGCGGGTGTGGTCGGTGGCCATCACCCGCACGCGTTCCTGCAACAGCGAGCGGTTGGCGAGGTCGGTGAGCGCGTCGTGGGTCGCCTCGTGCCGCAGCCGATTCTGCAGCGCCGCGATCTCCTGTACGCGCACGGAGACCGCTGCCGTCAGATTGCGCTCCTGCTGGGCCAGGGCGCGCTGCTGCAGGGCCTCGGCGTAGCTGTCGATGGCGTGGCTGGCCACGAACGGCCAGCGGGTCGCCACCAGGGAGCCGGGTTCACCCGGCGCGAAGCCGAGCAGGGCTCTGGTGGCGGGGGCGAGCATGCGGGTGCGGTCGAAGGGCGCCTCGGCCAGCCGTCGCCCGATCGCGCGGGCGGCCGGTACCGGAAACGGTTCGGACTGTGCAAGATTCAACAACTCATCGATGATGGCCGCGAACACCTGCTCCAGGTGTTCGGGCTCGACTGTCAGCCCGCTACCGGCATAGACGGCACGAACCCAGTCCCGTGTCGTCGCCGCGACGTTCGCGGCGGTCTGCGTGTCGAGTTCGGCAGGCATCGCCGATCACCTCGCGCAGACGTCGTCGACGCCGGCGCTCCGGCCGGTCACGCCCTCCGGAACGCGCTCACTGCTTCGCGGTCGAGTACACCTTCGGCGCACGCTCACCGCCCCCTTTCCAGATACCCCCGTCCGGCAAAAAGGATCCTAGCAAGCCACCCGGCACCGAAAAACGCTGTTTTACAACCTGTTCCGATAAGTCACGAATGGCGATCGGCAGTGTGATCGACGCCGGGCCTGCGGCGTTACACCTTGCCCCAGCGTGTCGCTCGCGGCGTGTTGCGGGGGATGTTCACCCATCGGTGTGCGGGACTTCGTGAATCGTTCTTATCGCAGGCCAGGGGCCTTGACGTGGGAACCGCCCTGCGCGGCGGCGGCGAGTCGACGGTGACGAGTATCACAGCGGGTTGAGAGGTTCGGTCGTTGCGGCGAGTGTCGCGATAGCTCGGGGCGCGATGAGCCACTTCGGCGCCGCCGCACCGGAGCCCGGTCGTCGAGGGTTTGCTGTCCAATCGCTACGGGCCTACTTCATGGGGAGTTCGGCGCGCCGGCGAACAGCCCGGCAGACGCGCCGGGCGAAAACCGGGTGTGCGATTGGCATTCCGGAAGTGAAGTTCGGTACAGTCCTACACGCAGACGACATCGTGGCGATCCCATTGGTGTCGTATGCCTGCGGGTGTAGTTCAATGGTAGAACCTCAGCCTTCCAAGCTGATGGTGCGGGTTCGATTCCCGTCACCCGCTCCGATGAGGGGATTTCGGCAATCCCCGGCCGCCTGATCCCGTCCATCGGGAGGTGCCAGCACAGCCGCTGGACGGAAACGGGATGTAGCGCAGCTTGGTAGCGCATCCGCTTTGGGAGCGGAGGGTCGCAGGTTCAAATCCTGTCATCCCGACCACAGACGACCGGGAATTTTCGCCCGGTCGTGGGCGCTGAATAGGCGAGGTCGCGTTCTGCGGCCGACCGGACGATCGCAACCGTACCCGGCCCCCGACAAGACGGTATTCCCGAAAGGAATGCCGACCATGGCGTGGATCGTGCTGGTGCTGTCCGGAGTCTTCGAGGCCGTCTGGGCCACCGCCCTGGGCAAATCACACGGCTTCACCCGCATCGCGCCGTCGCTGATCTTCGCGGCCGCGCTCGTGGCCTCGATGTCGGGTCTCGCCTACGCGATGCGCACCCTGCCCGTGGGCACCTCGTATGCGGTGTGGGTGGGCATCGGAGCCGCGCTCACCGTGGTGTACGCGATGATGACCGGGACCGAGCAGGCCTCGCTGGTGAAAATCGTTTTGCTGTTGCTGATCGTCGCGGGTGTGGTGGGCTTGAAGGTGACCGGATAGCAATCCCACAGGGGCCGAGGGCGGCAGTGCGCGCGGCCCGGATACAGCCCGGAGCCGCGTACGCCAACTGCCGCCCGATCGTCCATTCCAGGTGCGGGCCCGTAACCCGCGTACCCCCGGCTGCCGATGTGCGCGTTATCGACCGTTACGCGCCGGCCGGGCGGAGCCGGCCGAATGTGATTGCGCGTGAACGCGTTTCGTACCACCGGCCGAACGTGCGGCACCCGGCGAGCGGCCCGACGAACCGCGTTCGGTCCGGCCCGTTCCGGCGGCGCCGCGCTCGCGCGCCGACTGCTTGCCGCTCGTGCGGGCAGGTCCGTCGGCGGCACCGCGAAGTTCGCGACCGGGCCGTCCTGCACCGCTCCGACGGTTGTCCGATGCGGTGGCACGGTCGTTGGCGGCACGGTCGTTGTCCACCGTGCGCCGCCGCCGCGACGTGGCACGGCCGTCGGTATCCGTGGGCGCGACGGCCGCTCGGTCGTGCGCGAAGCGGCCGCGTTGCGGCGCGGTGCGGTCGGCGGATGCGGTGCGGTCGGCGGATGCGGTGCGACCGGTGGATGCGGTCGCGGTGCGACCGGTGCGGCTGTTGTTCGCCGATTCGCCGCGTTCGCTCCTCGTCGCCGGGCCGCGCCGCCGAGGCTTACGGGCCGGGCTGTCGGCTCGGGCGGGGCGGCGGGAATTCTGCTCGGCGCGTTCGGGTTTCGCGGTGGGCGCAACCGGTGCCGCGACCGTGCCGACCAACGCGGTGACCTGGGCCGAATCCGGGCTCACCTGTTGCGGGCGGACGTCGAGGCCGGCCTTGCGCAGCAGTACCGCGACGTCCTTGCGCTGTTCCGGCAGCATGATCGTCACGACATCGCCGGTGCTGCCGGCGCGGGCGGTGCGCCCCGAGCGGTGCAGATAGGCCTTGTGTTCGGCGGGCGGGTCGACGTGCACGACGAGTTCGACATCGTCGACGTGGACGCCGCGGGCCGCGATATCGGTCGCGACCAGGACGCGCGTGGAGCCGTCGGCGAAGGCGGCCAGATTACGGTCGCGCGCGACCTGCGACAGATTGCCGTGCAGATCGGCGGCCGGAATTCCGGCGGTGGTGAGCTGCTTGGCCAGCCGTCGCGCATGATGTTTGGTGCGCATGAACAGGATTCGCCGTCCGGTTCCGGAGGCGAGGGTGTGGACCAGCACACGCTTGGCCTCGCTGTCGCCGATCTCGAAGACGTGATGGGTCATCGCGGGCACCGGCGAGTGGGCCTCGTCGACCGTGTGCGACAACGGGTTTCGCAGGAAGCGCTGCACCAGTTTGTTCACGCCGTTGTCCAGGGTGGCGGAGAACAGCATCCGCTGTCCGTCGGCCGGGGTCGCGGCCAGGATTCGGGTGACGCCGGGCAGGAAGCCGAGATCGGCCATGTGGTCGGCCTCGTCCAGCACCGTGATCCGCACCTCGTCCAGGGCGACCAGGCGCTGTTTGATCAGATCCTCCAGGCGGCCCGGGCAGGCGACGACGATATCCGCCCCCGAGCGCAGTTCGCGGACCTGGCGTGCCTGCGGCACCCCACCGAACACCGTCACCACTCGCAGATCGCAGGCATCGGCCAACGGCTGGAGGGTCGCGGCGATCTGAGTGGCCAATTCACGGGTGGGCGCCAGCACCAGACCCGCGGGCCGGCCCGGGACGCGCCGGTGACCGAGGCGGTGCAGCCGGTCGACCATCGGAATCGAGAAGGCGAGGGTCTTACCGCTGCCGGTGCGCCCGCGAGCGAGCACATCGCGGCCGGCCAGTGTGTCCGGAAGCGTCGCGGCCTGGATAGGCAGCGGTGCGGTGAAACCCTGCGCGGTCAGGGCGCGCACCAGCGGCGCGTCGACGCCGAGGGCTTGGAAAGTGGTGGCAGGGCTCGATGAACGAGTCGTCATGAGTAGTCGTGGTGCCTTTCGAGCAGCAGAGTCAACCGCAGCGGCGCTGGGGTTGCAGCGGCGCCGGGCTTCGTAGCACGCACGGAGGCTGACCGCTGGGTGGCCGACGCGAAGAGTAGACATCCACGACGGAGGGAGTACGAGTAACCGATACTCCTCCACCACCCTATCCCGTCCCGCCGGTTTCCCGGGCATCGCGGGACAGTGACGGTTCTCTCCTCACCGGGCGACGTGGATCACTGGGCGGTATGAATCGCTGGGCCGTGTGGCCTGCTGGGCGGGTTCACAGGTTTCTCCCAGCGCCGTCCCAGCCGGTCGGCGGCGCGGCCGACCATCATGGCAGCCATGACCGAAACTGCTATCGCGCCGGACCGACCGGCGGACGGCGTGACGACGCCCGGTCGGGGCCGCACCCGGAGCCTGCCGTGGGAGCATCTGGGGCTCGCCGCGCTGCTGGGCGGCACCGCGATCGCCTATCTGTGGAATCTGAGCGCGAACGGCTGGGCCAATTCCTTCTATGCCGCCGCGGTGCAGTCCGGGGCGAAATCGTGGAAGGCGTTCTTCTTCGGTTCCTCGGACTGGGGCAATTCGATCACCGTCGACAAGACGCCGACGTCGCTGTGGCCGATGGAGATCTCGGCCCGTCTCTTCGGGATGAACAGCTGGAGCATGCTGATCCCGCAGGTGCTGATCGCGGTCGCCGCCGTCGCCCTGCTCCGGTCGACGCTGCGCCGGACCTTCGGCCCCGGGGCCGGGCTGCTCGGCGGGCTCGCGCTGGCGGTGACGCCGGTGGCCACGCTCATGTTCCGCTACAACAACCCGGACGCGCTGCTGGTCCTGCTGATGATCGCCGCGGTGTGGGCGATGACGCGCGCTCTCGAGGACGGCCGGTGGCGCTGGCTGCTGCTGTGCGGCGGTTTCGTCGGACTCGGGTTCCTCGCCAAGCAGTTGCAGGTGTTGCTCGTCGTGCCCGCGCTGGCGCTGACCTATCTGTTCGCCGGACCGCCCCGGCTGGGGAAGCGGCTGCTGCAACTGCTCGCCACCGGTGCGGCGCTGGTGGTCGGCGCCGGGTGGTGGGTGCTGGTCGCGCAACTGTGGCCGGCCGATTCGCGGCCGTATTTCGGGGGGTCGAAACATAATTCGATCATCGAGCTGACGCTCGGCTACAACGGATTGCAGCGACTCGGCGTCGATTCCGGCGGCGGATTCGGCGGTCCGCCCGGACCCGGCGGACGCGGCCACGGACCGTCGTTCGGTTCGGAGGCGGGGATCACGCGACTGTTCAGCGAGACCGTCGGCGGTCAGATCGCCTGGTTGATCCCGGCGGCGCTGATCCTGTGCGTCGCGGCTGTCGTGCTGTGCGGCAAGGCGTCCCGCACCGACACGCAGCGGGCCGCACTGCTGCTGTGGGGTGGCTGGGCGCTGGTCACCGCCCTGGTGTTCAGCTTCATGAAGGGCATCTTCCACCAGTACTACACCGTCGCCCTGGCGCCCGGCGTCGCCGGTGCGGCCGCGATCGGAGCCGTCGTGCTGTGGCGGCAACGGGATCGGCTCGGGGTCCGCCTCGTTCTGGCCGCGGCCGCCGCGCTGACCACGGTCACCGCGGTGATACTGCTCGATCGCACGCCGGACTTCGTGCCGTGGCTGCGGTGGATGGTCGGTGTCGCCGGCGCGGTCGCGACCGTGGCGTTGGTGATACCGCAACCGCGCCGGACGGCCGCCTGGACGGCCGGTCTCGCGGTGGCCGTCGCGATCGCCGCGCCGGTGGCCTATTCGATCCAGACCATCGCCTCCGCCCACAACGGCGGCATCGTGCTCGCCGGACCGAAGACCAGCGGTGGGTTCGGCTTCGGCTTCGGACCGGGCGGCCCCGGTGGTGCGTGCGGACCTGCCGGGCCGGGTGTGCCGGGCGGCACCGGCAGCGGACCGTCCACACCCGCTCCGGGCGCGAACGGAACTCGTCCGGGTGCCCCGGGGCAGGTCCCCAGCGCCCCGCCGGCCGGAGCGGAAAGCGGATGCGCCGCAGCGGGACTCGGCGCAGGATCGGCGGACGACGGTTCCGATTCGGCGGGCGCCGCCCAGCCTCCCGGACAACCCGGCCGGGTGCCGCGGTCCGGCGAGCCGGCGGCCACCGGCCCCGGCGCAGGTCAGCGCCCATCCACCGACCGCCCGTCCGGTCCCGGCATGGGTGAGCGGACGAATCGACAGCTGATCGACCTGTTGAAGAACAACGGCGCCGGCTACACGTGGGCGGCCGCCGCGATCAGCTCGATGGGTGCCGCGGATCTGCAGCTCGATTCGGGTTACGCGGTCATGCCTATCGGCGGATTCGGTGGCGGCGATCCGTCTCCGACCCTCGATCAGTTCCGCGCCGATGTCGCACAGGGGCGTATCCACTACTTCGTCGGGTCCGAGCGGCGCGGCCCCGGGTCGGGGGAGACCTCGGCGGCGAGCCGGATCGCCCAGTGGGTCGAGAGCACGTACGCGGCGACCGATGTCGGCGGTACCAAGGTCTACGACCTGACGGCGCCGACGGCGGCCCGGTAACCCGCGCGGCGCGTGGCGGCCCCGCGTCGCCACCGCCTCGGTTCGGTGCGGCAGACTGCGACCATGACCGGAGCCACGGCGTCGAAATACAGTGCGGGAGTTCTGCTGTTCCGGCATGTCCCGCGGTTGCAGGTGCTGCTCGGCCATATGGGCGGTCCGTACTGGGCGCGCAAGGATGCCGGTGCCTGGTCGGTCCCCAAGGGCGAGTACGCGCCGGATTCCGAGGACGCCCGCGCGGCCGCGGCGCGTGAGTTCACCGAGGAACTGGGCCTGCCCGTACCCGACGGTGACTGGATCGCGCTGGGGGAGTCGCAGTACGGCAGCGGTCGCTCCCGCAAGCAGCTCACCGTGTGGGCGGTGGCTGGTGATCTGGATCCGGAGCAGGTGGTCCCCGGCACCTTCGAGATGCAGTGGCCGCCGAGATCCGGACGCATGCAGGCGTTCCCGGAGATCGATCGGGTCGAGTGGCTCGAACCGGAGCTCGCCCGCGAGAAGATCGTCGCCGGTCAGCGTCCGTTCCTGGACCGGCTCACCGAGGTGCTCGCGGACGGCTGAGGGTCAGCGGTAGGCGTCGGCGATCCCCTCGCCATCGGATTCGACGAGCCGAACGCCCTGGAGTTCGTGGACGGTCAGCCGATGGGCGGGACGCGCCGCGTCCCACCTCGGGACGAGGTTGCGGCGCCGCGCGGCGTAGGCGGTCATGAGATCGCGTGCCAGCCGGGCCGGCGATATCCGGTCGACCGCGGCCCGCCGCAGAATCACGACCAGCAGATGGTGCGGAATATCTTCGGGATCGCCGAGCGGCCGGAAGGTTCTCGCCCGCACCGGAACCGACAGCGGCGCAGCGGTTTCCGCGTCCATGAATGCGGTGATCGCGTCCGGCAATTCGGCCGCGGCCACCGGCGTCGGCACCAGTCGTGGCAACACCGCGGCGGTCGCGGACAGAAGGCGGGGCGCGGCACTCGAACCGGGCATCGGGTACACGGTGCGGAGCTGTTCGTGCCGCGCGATCAGATCGGCGAAGGCGTCGCGCAGTCCGACGGCATAGAGATATCCCGTGAAATGCAGGGTGAACGATGCCGTTCCCGCGGGCGTCGGATCGACGGGCGGCACGGCGGGGACCACCGCGGTGGTTGAGCGCAGTTCCATGCGGCATTTCCGTTCCTCGTTCGTACCCCAGTCCCGGCGGGCACACGCGGAGCCTAACTCCGAACCCGCGTCCGCGCTGTTCGACGGGGCACGGGCGAGGGTCAGCGGCCGTACGGCCAGCGCCAGTCGGCCACCTCCGGAATATCGGCGCCGTGCTCGCGTGTCCAGATACGCGCGGCCAGACGGGCATCGGCCATGTCCTGGCGTAGTCCGGCCGCCTGGGTGCCCAGTCCGGGAACGCGGTCGATCACATCCATCACCAGGTGATAGCGGTCGAGGTCGTTGAGCATCACCATGTCGAACGGGGTCGTGGTGGTGCCTTTCTCCTTGTATCCGCGCACGTGCAGCCCGGAATGGTTGGTGCGCCGATAGGTGAGCCGGTGGATCAGCCAGGGATAGCCGTGGAAGGCGAAGATGATCGGCCGATCCCGGGTGAACAAGGTGTCGAATTCGCTGTCGGGCAGGCCGTGCGGATGTTCGTCCGCCGGCAGCAGCCGCATCAGATCGACCACGTTCACCACGCGAATGCGCAACTGGGGCAGCCGTTCCCGCAGAATGGCGGCGGCCGCCAGCGTCTCCAGGGTCGGTACGTCGCCGGCGCAGGCCAGCACCACATCGGGCGTCGTGCCCGTATCGTCGTTGTGGCCGGCCCATTCCCAGATACCGGCCCCGCGGGCACAGTGCAGACGCGCCTGGTCGACCGACAGCCAATCCGCCTGCGGCTGTTTGCCGGCCACCACCACGTTCACGTAATGGCGCGACCGCAGGCAGTGGTCGTAGGTCGACAGCAGCGTATTGGCGTCCGGCGGCAGATAGACGCGCACGATCGAAGGCTGCTTGTTCATCACCACATCGAGGAAACCCGGGTCCTGATGGGTGAATCCGTTGTGATCCTGCCGCCACACATGGGAGGTCAGCAGGTAATTCAGGCTCGGAACGGGCCGGCGCCACGGCACCGCGCTGCTGGCGTCCAGCCATTTCGCATGCTGGTTGAACATCGCGTCGACGATGTGGATGAAGGCCTCGTAACAGGTGAACACGCCGTGGCGCCCGGTGAGCAGATAGCCCTCCAGCAGGCCCTGGCACATATGTTCCGACAACACCTCGATCACGCGGCCGCGGCGGTCCAGTTTCACGTCGAATTCGCCGATGTCGGCCTGCCAGTTGCGGCCGGTGACGGTGAGGACGTCCTGGAGCCGGTTACTGGCCAATTCGTCGGGTGCGAAGATCAGGAAGTTGTCGCGGTTGGCGGCGGTGACGTCGCGCAGCCACGTGCCCAGCACCTGGGTGGCCTCGTGCGAGGTGGCGCCCGGCGCGGGGACCTCCACGCCGTAGCGGCGCCAATCCGGCAGTCGCAGATCCTGCATCGTCGCGCCGCCGTTGGCCACCGGATTGGCGCTCATCCGCCGCGGCCCCGCCGGGACCTGGCGCAGCAGCTGCGGATACGGGCTGCCGTCCTCGTCGAACAGTTCCGCGGGACGATACGACTGCAGCCACTGCTCGAGCACCCGGCGGTGACCGTCGTCGGAACGCGCGGCCGGGAGCGGCACCTGATGGGCGCGGAAGGTGCCCTCCACCTGGTCGCCGTCGACCACCGGCGGGCACGTCCAGCCCTTCGGCGTGCGCAGCACGATCATCGGCCAGCGGGGCCGTGTCCCGTCGGCACTCTCGCGCGCGGCGCGCTGGAATTCGGCGATGCGGTCCAGGCTACGGTCCAGCGCGGCGGCCATCGCCTGGTGTACGGCCGCGGGGTCGTGCCCGGCGACGATGATCGGGTCGTAGCCGTAACCGTGCAGCAGCGACAGCAGTTCGGATTCCGGAATGCGGGCCAGCAGGGTCGGATTCGCGATCTTGTATTCGTTGAGCGCCAGAATCGGCAGCACCGCGCCGTCGCGCGCCGGATTGAGGAATTTGTTCGCGTGCCAGCTGGTCGCCAGCGGCCCGGTCTCGGCCTCGCCGTCGCCGATCACGCAGAACACGGTCAGGTCGGGATGGTCGAGCGCGGCGCCGTAGGCGTGCAACAGGGAATAGCCGAGCTCGCCGCCCTCGTGGAAGGAACCAGGTGTCTCGGGCGCGCAATGGCTGGGCACGCCGCCGGGATAGGAGAACTGCGCGAACAACGCGCCCATTCCGGCCCCGTCGCGCGAAATATTGCTGTAGAGCTCGGAATACGTGCCTTCCAGCCAGGCACAAGCGTTCGGCCCCGGACCTCCGTGTCCCGGCCCGGCGACGAAGACCGCGTCCAGATCGCGGGCCCGGATCGCCCGATTGGCATGGGCCCAGACCAGATTCAGTCCCGGCACCGTCCCGAAGTGCCCGAGCAGCCGAGGTTTGATGTGCTCGGCCGCCAGCGGGGTGCGCAGCAGGGGATTGGCCGTCAGATAGATCTGGCCCACCGCGAGATAGTTCGCCGCGCGCCACCACGCGTCCAGATCGGCGAGCTCGTCCGGTGAGAGCGGGCCGGGGACCTCGGCCAGCCGATACGGTTCGGGGGCGATCGTGGTCCCGCCGCTGCCGCCGATATTGTCGGCCGCCGTATCCGCGCCGGTCGGGTCGGTGGCCGGAACCCGTCCTTCCGAACTCGCCAAGTCGGTCACGATCGTGCTCCTCGCAGTGGGGTGTTCCGGTAACCGCTTCGGATGGAGACTCGACGCCAGGCTACCGGTCCGCGACGACCCTGGGCCGATCCGCACCCGCAGCCCGGATATCCGCACTCGGTGCCCGAAAACCTCCCGTGTCCGCCGGATCGGACGGCGGTGACGGGGCCCACAGCCGGTGCGTCCGCCGCACCGATTAGGGTGCGGCGCATGCAGACTTTGGCCAGGATCATCGGCACGGCCGCCGTCGCGGTCGCGGCGGTCGCCCTCACCGCCTGCGGCGGCAACGACGACAACGGCTCGGCGACGACCTCGAGCACCGTCGCAGGCGCCCAGCCGCGCGCGGGCACCTCGGCCGCCGCGGCGCCCACGGCGAGCCACGGCCGCGAATGCACCGCCGACGACATCGGTGTCACCGGCGGCTTCGGCCAGGCGCCGACCATCACCATTCCCGACAACTGCGATCCGCCGAAGCAACTGGTCACCAAGGATCTCGTCGAGGGCACCGGCCCGGCGGCGGCGACCGGCCAGCCGGTGGAGATGAACTACACGCTGGTCACCTGGTCGGACAAGAAGAAGCTGGACAGCTCCTTCGACCGCGGCCAGACCTTCCCGCTCACCCTCGGCACCGGTGAGGTCATCCAGGGCTGGGACCAGGGCCTGATCGGCATCAAACAGGGCGGCCGCCGCCTGCTGATCATCCCGCCGGACCTCGGCTACGGCCAGGGCGGCCAGGGTGTGAAGCCCAATGAAACCCTCGTCTTCGTCACCGATGCCGTGAAGGTCGGTTGATCGACGGCTTCGCCGGCACAGCTGCCGCCGAACAAGGCGGGCCAGCCGATTGCGGCCCGGATACCGCTGTCGACTACCCTTGATCGGATGCGATTTCGGGGGGAAACAGCGCCGTTGTACGGCGGCACCCGAACATCGTCGCCGGCGGAGCACACCGCCGTCCGGCGACCACACAGACCAGTGAACAACGAACAAGGAGCATGTCCGTGAAGAGCACCGTCGAGCAGCTGAGCCCGACCCGGGTCCGCATCAATGTCGAGGTGCCCTTCGAGGAGCTGAAGCCGGACTTCGACAAGGCGTACCGGGCGCTGGCCCAGCAGGTTCGCATTCCCGGCTTCCGTCCGGGCAAGGCCCCGGCCAAGCTGCTCGAGGCCCGCCTCGGTCGCGGCGCCATCCTGGAGCAGGTCGTCAACGACGCGCTGCCGGCGCGCTACAGCGAGGCCGTCACCGCCTCCGAGGTGAAGGTGCTCGGCCAGCCCGAGATCGAGATCACCAAGATCGAGGACGGCGACGAGCTGGCGTTCACCGCCGAGGTCGACGTCCGTCCCGAGATCGCGCTGCCCGACTACGAGAGCATCGAGGTCACCGTCGATCCGCTGAGCATCGGCGACGAGGACATCGACCAGCAGCTGCAGTCGCTGCGCCAGCGCTTCGGCACCCTGAAGAGCGTCGAGCGCGCCGTGCAGGAGGGCGACTTCGTCTCGATCGACCTGTCGGCCACCGTGGACGGCGAAGAGGTCTCCGAGGCGACCACCTCCGGTCTCTCGCACGAGGTCGGCTCCGGCCAGCTCATCGAGGGCCTGGACGACACCCTCATCGGCCTGAAGGCGGAGGAGTCCAAGGACTTCACCTCCACCCTGGTGGCCGGCGAGCACGCCGGTAAGGAAGCCGTCATCACCGTGAAGGTGAACTCGGTCAAGGAGCGCGAGCTGCCCGAGGCCGACGACGAATTCGCCCAGATGGCAAGCGAATTCGACACCATCGACGAGCTGAAGGAAGATCTGCGCAAGCGGGTCGAGCAGAGCAAGAAGGTGCAGCAGGCCGGCGAGATCCGCGACAAGGTGCTCGAGGCGCTGCTGGACAAGACCGAGGTGCCGCTGCCCGAGGCCGCGGTGCAGGCCGAGGTCGATGCCGTGCTGCACGACGCGGTGCACGGCTTCGACCACGACGAGGCGAAGTTCGCCGAGGCGCTCGAGGCCCAGGGCAGCACTCGCGAGGAGTTCGACAAGGACTCCAAGGAGGCCGCCGAGAAGTCGGTGAAGACCCAGCTGCTGCTGGACGCGATCGCCGAATCGGAGAACACCCAGGTCGGCCAGCAGGAGCTGACCGAGCGGATCCTGTTCCAGTCGCAGCGCTACGGCATGGCGCCGGAACAGTTCATCCAGCAGATCCAGCAGGCCGGACAGCTCGGCGCGATCTTCGCCGACGTGCGCCGCGGTAAGGCGCTGGCCGGCGTGGTGATCAAGGCCAAGGTCACCGACACCGACGGCAACACGGTCGACACCGCCGAGATGTTCGGTGAGCCGGCCGAGGCGGTGGCGGATTCCGAGGGCGCCGCGGAGTCGGCCGAGAACGCCGCCGAGTAGCCATCGGCGACAGATGAGTCAGCTGTAAGCGAAGCAAGGCGGTACCGGGAGTTCGGTGCCGCCTTGTTTCGTTAGTGTTTGTATCAACCGAATCAGGCCGCGGTCGGACGTCGGGGACGGAGGCGGTAGCTTGCGTAACCACGAAGGGCCCCGGAAGACCGCATATTGGACAGAGGCTGTGCCGGCAGGCATCGTGCCGGCGAGAGAGGGCAGGTATCCGTGACAATCAATCAGGCTGTGGCACCTTTGAAGTCGGGGCCGGTCATGACATCCGCGACTGCTGGGCTCAACCTCAGTGATTCGGTGTACGAGCGTTTGCTCCGCGACCGCATCATCTTCCTGGGCACCCAGGTCGACGACGACATCGCCAACAAGCTGTGCGCGCAGATCCTGCTGCTCACGGCCGAGGACCCGAACCGCGACATCTCGCTCTACATCAACTCCCCCGGTGGGTCGGTCACCGCGGGTATGGCCATCTACGACACCATGCAGTTCGCCGAGTGCGATATCGCGACCATCTCGTTCGGCCTGGCGGCCTCGATGGGCCAGTTCCTGCTCACCGCGGGCACCAAGGGCAAGCGCTACGCGCTGCCGCACACCCGGATCATGATGCACCAGCCCTCCGCCGGTATCGGCGGTAGCGCGGCCGACATCTCGATCTACGCCGAGCAGCTCGCCCACACCAAGCGGGAGCTGAACGAACTGCAGGCGCAGCACACCGGACAGTCCGTGGAGCAGGTCACCGCCGACGCCGACCGCGACCGCTGGTTCACCGCGGCCCAGGCCCTGGAGTACGGCTTCATCGACCATGTGATCACCAATGCCCGCCAGGCGAACGGCGCCGGTAACTGAGCGCGAAACCGCTCATCCCCCATCGACTTTGGAGACGAAGATGACCCTGATCGACCCGCGTGCCGGCCTGTCCGGTAGCGCACCGGCGAGCCCGCAGGCCCGGTACATTCTGCCGTCGTTCATCGAGCACTCGAGCTTCGGCGTCAAGGAGTCCAACCCCTACAACAAGCTGTTCGAGGAGCGCATCATCTTCCTCGGCGTGCAGGTGGACGACGCCTCGGCCAACGACATCATGGCGCAGCTGCTGGTGCTGGAGTCGCTCGATCCCGACCGCGACATCACCATGTACATCAACTCGCCCGGTGGTTCCTTCACCTCGCTGATGGCCATCTACGACACGATGCAGTACGTGCGTGCCGATGTCGCGACGGTCTGCCTGGGCCAGGCGGCCTCCGCGGCGGCGGTGCTGCTGGCGGCGGGTACCCCGGGTAAGCGGGCCTGCCTGCCGAACGCCCGCGTGCTGATCCACCAGCCGTCGCTGGAGGGTGGCATCCAGGGCCAGGTCTCCGATCTGGAGATCCAGGCCGCCGAGATCGAGCGCATGCGCCGGTTGATGGAGACCACGCTGGCCCGCCACACCGGTAAGGATGCCGACACCATCCGCAAGGACACCGATCGTGACAAGATCCTGACCGCCGACGAGGCCAAGGATTACGGAATCATCGACACGGTGTTCGACTACCGCAAGCTGAGCGCCCAGAAGAAGTGATCCGGCCGCGGGGCTCGCTCGCCGAGCGGGCCCCGCGGGCGCTGGTCCGGGCGGCGGAGCGAGGTCGGCACCGCCCGGATCGGCAGCCGGGATGGCCGGGGTGAGAGTGCGTCGGGTGAGCTTTCCGACACTCTCTCCGCGAGAAACATCCTCGAGTTGTCGACCTCCGTCGCGTCGACCGGGTACGGTCGGTCTAGGGACCTTGGCTCATGGGGTGTCGGCATACACGACCGACCCGGACGACATACGCCGAAGTGCGAGAATCCGATCGACGCGCGACACTGATCGGATGCACGGCGGGTAGCGTTGTTCGAAGGCGGCTTGTCGGCATCCGGGACAGACGGTTGCACGCGGACAAGGAAGTAGGGACCCACGAGATGGCGCGCATCGGTGATGGCGGCGATCTGCTGAAATGCTCGTTCTGCGGAAAGAGTCAGAAGCAGGTCAAGAAGCTCATTGCGGGACCAGGGGTGTACATCTGCGACGAGTGCATCGACCTCTGCAACGAGATCATCGAAGAGGAGCTGGCCGAGTCGAGTGAGGTCAAACTCGACGAGCTGCCCAAGCCGGCCGAGATCCGGGAATTCCTCGAGCAGTATGTGATCGGCCAGGATTCGGCCAAGCGCACGCTGGCCGTGGCCGTCTACAACCATTACAAGCGCATCCAGGCCGGTGACAAGGGCCGTGACAGCCGCGGCGAGCCGGTCGAGCTGATGAAGTCGAACATTCTCATGCTCGGCCCCACCGGCTGCGGTAAGACCTACCTCGCGCAGACGCTGGCCAAGATGCTCAACGTCCCCTTCGCCATCGCGGACGCCACCGCGCTGACCGAGGCCGGCTATGTCGGTGAGGATGTCGAGAACATTCTGCTCAAGCTGATCCAGGCCGCCGATTACGACGTCAAGCGCGCCGAGACCGGCATCATCTACATCGACGAGGTCGACAAGATCGCCCGCAAGAGCGAGAACCCGTCGATCACCCGCGACGTCTCCGGTGAGGGCGTACAGCAGGCGCTGCTGAAGATCCTCGAGGGCACCCAGGCGAGCGTGCCGCCGCAGGGCGGGCGCAAGCATCCGCATCAGGAGTTCATCCAGATCGACACGACGAACGTGTTGTTCATCGTGGCCGGCGCCTTCGCGGGGCTGGAGAAGATCGTGCAGGACCGGGTCGGCAAGCGCGGCATCGGTTTCGGCGCCGAGGTGCGGTCCAAGGCCGAGATCGACACCGCCGACCACTTCGCCGAGGTCATGCCCGAGGATCTGATCAAATTCGGCCTGATCCCCGAATTCATCGGCCGCCTGCCGATGGTCGCCTCGGTGACCAACCTCGACAAGGAATCGCTGGTCCGCATCCTGTCCGAGCCGAAGAACGCATTGGTGAAGCAGTACGTGCGTCTGTTCGAGATGGACGGTGTGGACCTGGAGTTCACCAAGGACGCCTTGGAGGCGGTGGCGGATCAAGCCATCCTGCGCGGCACCGGCGCTCGCGGTCTGCGCGCCATCATGGAAGAAGTGCTGCTGCCGGTGATGTACGACATCCCCAGCCGCGACGATGTGGCCAAGGTGGTCATCAACGCCGAGACGGTCAACGACAATGTGCTGCCGACCATCGTGCCGCGCAAGCGTCAGGCGGCCGAGCGCCGCGAGAAGTCGGCCTGATTCGAGAGCTGCGAGAAGGGGCGGGAGTCGATCTCCCGCCCCTTTTTCGTGCCCGTGAACCTGGATGGCTGCTCGGTCAGTCCTGCGCCCACGGCACTCGACAGGAATCGGTGCTGAAGCCCTGGGCGGTGATGCCCAGCGCCGAATACGTGCGGGCACGGGAATTCTCCAGTGCGATCTGATAACTCAACTCCACGACGCCCGCGTCGCCGAACCGTGCCCGCAGGTCCTCGATCTGCTCGTCGGTGACCGTGGTGGGGGTGGCGGTCATGGCATCGGCGTAGGCGATCGCGGCGCGTTCGTCGTCGCTGTAGGCGGGCGAGGTCCGGTAGTCCGCGATCTGCTTCAGCTTGTCGATGTCGAGGTGGCTCAGCCGCATGAGCATCGTGCCGAAATCGACGCACCAGGAACAGCCGATCGTCCAGGCCACCCGGTAGACGGCGATCTCGAGCACGTCGTCGGGGACGACGGAGGTGGCGCGGCCGACCAGTGATTCGTGGGCCGCGTACGCCGTGAGCATCTTCGGGTGATTGGCGATCACGGCCATCGGCTCGGGCACCTCGCCGAACCTGCGCTTGCCGACGCGGTACATGATCCGGGTCAGCGGGCCCGCCTGCTGCGGCGGCACCGGGGGGATGCGGGTGGCACTCATGATTCTCCCTTCGGAGGACGATTCACCCCTTGGACGAGACGCCGTCCCGCGATGTGACGGGACGCGAGTGTGATGCCGGTCTCACCCACTTCGTAGCGTAGTCGCCGCGATGCCGGAAAACTAATAAGCATGGACAGATGATATGCATACACATACGATAGGTTCATGACTAATATTTCCGAGCTGGACCGCAAGGCGGTCGACTACAGCGTGACGATCGTGTCGAAGGTGGCCCGCGCCGACCTGCATCGGCCCACACCCTGCGGCGAATGGGATCTCGCTCAGCTGCTCACCCATATGGCCGTGCAGCACCGCGGCTTCGCGGCGGCCGCACGCGGGCACGGTGGCGATGCGGCCGTCTGGCATATGGATCCTCCTGCGGATCCGGTGGCGGTGTATCGCGAGGCGGCGGCCGATGTGACGGC
>NZ_BAFW01000055.1 GCF_000308535.1 Nocardia cerradoensis NBRC 101014
TCTCGCCGGCGTGCGCGACCGGCTCGGCTATCTGGAACTGCTGGGCGTCGACGCGCTGTGGATCTGTCCGGTGATGCGATCCCCGATGGCCGACGGTGGATACGACGTCAGCGACCCGCGCGATATCGACCCATTGTTCGGCGACCTCGCGACCATGGACGAGTTGATCGCCGCAGCCCACGAGCGCGGCATCCGGGTGACGATGGATCTGGTGCCCAATCACACCAGCGACCGCCATCCGTGGTTCGCGGCCGCGGTGGCGGCCGCTCCCGGCAGCGCCGAACGGGCCCGCTACCTCTTCCGCGACGGTCGCGGGCTCGACGGCTCGCAACCGCCCAACAACTGGCCCAGCATCTTCGGCGGTCCGGCGTGGACGCGCATCACCGAGCCCGACGGGACGCCGGGGCAGTGGTACCTGCATCTGTTCGCACCGGAACAACCGGATCTGAACTGGGACAATGCGGAGGTCGTCGCCGATTTCGAGCAGACCATGCGGTTCTGGCTCGATCGCGGCGTCGACGGCTTCCGCATCGATGTGGCACACGGCATGGCCAAACCGCCCGGACTGCCCGATATGGATCCGATCGTGGTGGCGGCGGTGGGCCCGTCGGCAACCCAACCCTCGGACGCCGACGCGAAACTGCTGGTGCACGACGACAGCGATCCGCGCTTCAACAATCCCGGGGTTCACGACATCCACCGGCGGCTGCGCAAGGTGGTCGACGAGTACCCGGACGCGGTGTCCATCGGCGAGGTGTGGGTCGACGACAATATCCGCTTCGGCGAGTACGTGCGCCCGGACGAACTTCACCTCGCCTTCAACTTCCGGCTCGCCGAGACGCCGTTCGACGCGGCGAAAATCCGTGCGGCAGTGGAGAATTCGCTGGAATCGGTGGCGCGCGTCGGTGCCGTCCCGACGTGGACGCTGTCCAATCACGATATCGAGCGGGAGGTGACCCGCTACGGCGGCGGCGCGTCCGGCATCGCCCGGGCACGGGCGATGATCATGCTCGAACTCGCGCTTCCGGGCGCGGCTTTCGTCTACAACGGCGCCGAATTGGGGCTGCCCAATGTCGACGACCTGCCCGAGGAGGTGCTGCAGGACCCGGTCTGGGAACGCTCCGGCCACACCGAACGCGGGCGTGACGGCTGCCGGGTGCCGATCCCGTGGGAGGGGACGAATCCGCCGTTCGGATTCACCGACAGTCCCGATTCCTGGCTGCCCATTCCGGCGGGCTGGGCCGATCGGACCGTGGCGGCGCAACGCGAATCGCCCGACTCGACGCTGTCGCTGTATCGGGCCGCCCTCGAAGTGCGCCGGACCCGAGCCGAATTCGATGGCGACACCGTCGACTGGCTGGACGCGCCGGAGAACTGTCTCGCATTCCGCCGGCCGGGCGGGCTGCTCTGTGTGCTGAACGCCTCCGCGGCCCCGATCGCGCTGCCTCCGGGCACGGTGCTGCTGGCGAGCGCGCCGCTGCGCGGTGCCCTGCTCGCACCGGAGTCGGCGGCCTGGTTGGTGTGACACGGGCGGCTCGGCGCGGACCGGCAAACCACGATCGTCTACCGTTGAGCTGTGAGCATTCTCGAAACAGTGCTGATCTTTCTCGGCATCCCGCTGGTGATCTACGCGGTGATCGCCGGATTGTCGTTCCTCGGCAAACCGCTGCCCGGTGAGAAGCCGGTCCACTACGACCTCGGGAAGAAGTGGACCGCGGAGCCGGTGCTGTGGAGCGCGACCGACGAGGTGACCGCATTCGGTCACGGTGTCGCCGAGTCGTCGCATGGACACCATGCGGCCATCGAATCCACCGGGGCAGATCTGATCGGAGGCCGGGCAAGTGGCAACTTCTAATTGGCCCGTGGTGGACCCGTCCACCCTGCCGCACGGGTACGCCATCACCCCCAGCGGGCGGGTATCCGGCGTGCACGAAGCCGGTGACGTGTTCAAGGAAGCGCCGTTCAACGACCACGAGCGGCTGCTGATGGACAACACCCTCACCGAGGCGACACGCAGCACCAAGGTCCGGTTCAACATCTACATCGGCGATCTGGGCGCGAATGCCGCCGCCGGCGCCGACGCGGTGTTCCCGTCGACTCCCGAGGCGGCACGTTCGGTGCTCATCGCCGTCTCGCCCAACGACAAGGCGGTCGAGGTTCGTTCCGGTCGCGACGTCGCCGACCGCGTGAACGACCGGGTCTGCCAGCTCGGTGTCACCGCGGCGCTCGCGTCGCTGCGGCAGGGACAGCTCATCGACGGACTCGTCTCCGCCGTCCGCGTGATGGCGTCCGCGATCGGCCGCCCGAGCTGATTCGTCCGCACTGATCGGCACGCTCGCGCCGGTTCGCATCAGGGCCACGCACCCCTTCCCGGAACAGCCGGGAGGGGGTGCGGCTGTATACGGACGACCCGAAATACGCTGTGAGCGTAAGCGGGCTCGCCCGGCGCGGCGGTGGCCGTAGGCTCACCGCATGGCCGAGTATCCGCAACTGCATTCGATTCCCGGCGGACGCGACCTCGAGTCCGCGTCCTCGACCGGTGCGGACAGCGCGGCAGAGCCCGCGGCCGAATCCGCTCCTCGACCGCAGCGAGATGTGCTGCGGCCGGTGCCGTCGCGCCCCGATCGGCCTCGCGAATCCCGCGCCGCCCGCGAACCGCTGTGGCGTGAGGTGCTCGGAGAACGGCTGCGCGAACTGCGCCGCGACCACGGTGAGACGCTGACCGAAACGGCGGGACGAGCCGGGATTTCGCCGCAGTATCTGTCGGAGATCGAACGGGGGCGCAAGGAGCCCTCGAGCGAGATGATCGCCGCCCTCGCCGGAGCGCTCGGCACCACCCTGGGCGAACTGACCGCGGAGATCGCCGCCGACCTGCTCCGCGTCACCCGCCTCGCCCCGGTGCGCCCGCTGGCCGCCCGTCCGCCGTTCGGTCCCACCATGCTCGCCCGCGCCGCCTGAGCCCGCACCGCGCCGCACCGGAGCTCGACTGCGACGCCGTGATCCCTTGCTCCGCTGTGGAGTGCTCTCCGGTGCCGGCCCGAGCATTCGACGTGCGACGGCGGATGGGGTGGCTCGGATCGCCCCGGGGCGATCCGAGCGAGTATCCGCTCAGGTCCGCGCGCCGAGGATGGTGTCGGCCAATCCGTATTCCACCGCTGCCTGCGCGGTGAACACCCGATCGCGATCGGTGTCGTGCCGGAGGGTCGCGACGTCCTGACCGGTGTGACGGGACAGGATCGTCTCGATTTCGGCGCGCATCCGGACGAGTTCGTCGGCCTGGATGATGAGATCGGGAATCGCGCCCTGTCCGCGGGTCGCGGGTTGATGCAGGACGGCGCGCGCATGCGGCAGCATCGCACGCCGGCCCGCCGCGCCGCCGGCCAGCAGCACCGCACCGACCGCGATGGCCTGGCCGACACAGGTGGTCGCCACCGGTGACGAAATGTGCTGCATGGTGTCGTAGATCGCCAGCATCGCCGACAGATCGCCGCCCTCGCAGTTGATGTAGAGGTTGATCTCCTGGCCCGCGCTCTCGGCGTCCAGATGCAGCATCTGCGCGATCAGCGCATTCGCCACCCCGGAATCGATCGGGGTGCCGAGGTAGACGATCCGCTCGGTGAGCAGGTGCGAGTAGACGTCCATGATCCGCTCGCCGCGCGGGTGCTGCGCGATGACATTGGGAATGGTGTAGCTGGTCATGATGTGCCCCTATGCTTTCCCGGCCGACATTCCGATGCGCTGGCGTTGCGGGATGACCTGGTCGAAGGAGTCGACGATGTGGTCGATGAAGCCGTACTCCCGGGCCTCGGTCGCGGTGAACCAGCGGTCGTGCAGCGAGTCCTCGTAGATGCGGTCGAACGGCTGCCCGGTGTCCTCGGCGATGAGTCCGAGCACGGTGTTCACCGTGTGGCGCAGATCGTCGGCCTGCACCTCCACCTCGCCCGCGCTACCGCCGATGCCGGCCGACCCCTGATGCATGAGGATGCGGGCGTGCGGTAAGGCGTAGCGGCGGCCGCGAGTTCCGGCCGAGAGCAGGAATTGCCCTGCGCTGCAGGCCAATCCGAGCGCCAGCGTCGACACCCGGCACGGCACCAGCCGCATCACGTCGCGAATCGCGAGCATCGACGGGACCGACCCGCCGGGGGAGTGAATCCACAGCGAGATGTCGGCGTCGGGGTCTTCGGCCGCGAGGGTGAGCATCTGGGTCGTGAGCAGCGTGCCGTTGTCGTCGTCGAGCCCGCCGTCGAGGACGAGGATGCGGCGGCTGAGCAATTGCTCTCGCGACCGCCAACTGAACAACGGAATCTTGTTGTCGTCGTGAGCCATACGCCCACCGTGCCCCAGCGGACACGGCACGAGCCCGTCATGCTGCTGTCAGCAGATCCGCTCACAGCAGCGAACTTCTTGACCTCAACCGCTCTCGAGGTCCAAAGATGATCATCATGAACACGACGGACCAGAATCCGATAATCGAGGACAACAGCGTCGACCATGCCGAGGACCGGCTGGCGATCGAGGCACTCATCGCGAATGTCGAGACCGCGTTCAATACCAACGACGCCGAACTGATGGTGCGGGATGTGGCCCGTAATGCCGTGCTGGGCAACGCGGCCGGCATGCTCCTGCACGGCCGCGACGCGACGCTCGCCGCGAGCCGGGACGGATTGGCGGGATTCCTGAAAGACCAGTACGTGCGCTACGAGGTCATCGGCATCACGTTCCTGCGGGCGGATGTCGCCATCGTGCACAAGGCCGCACGGGCGGTGACCGCCGATGGCGCGCCCATCGATATCGACCCGGCGATGGTCGCGCTGTATGTATTGACCAAGGAGGATGGCCGTTGGTGGATCGCGGCGCGGCACAATACACCGGTGCCTCGGCAGTGAACCGCGTCGTTTCGCGGTCCGGTGTTGCGGCGCCCACCGATCGGTAGGCGCCGCAAGCCGACTCAGGCGATGTCGGCGGCGCGGGCGCGCAGCGAGCGTTCGATTCCCGCTTTACCCTCGATCACCAAGCGGCGCAGGGCCGGCGGGTGCTCGTCGGCGAGGAACTTGTCGGCCACGGCCACGGCCTCCTCGCTGATGGCCCAGTGCGGGTAGAGGCCGATGACGACGGTCTGCGCGACCTCACTGGAGCGGCGCTCCCACACCGAGGCGATCTCGTCGAAGTAGCGCTGCACGTACGGTGCGAGCAGCTCGCCCTGCCCGACCGGCGCGAAGCCGCCGACGATCGCGCGGGCGGTGATGTTCGGGACGGAGTCGTCGTCCATCACCGTGTGCCAGGCCTTTTCCTTGACCTCGGCCTGCGGGCGGGCGGTGGCGGCCGCGGCCGCCTGGCGCCGTCCGGCGGCGGTGGGGTCGCGCTCGAGTTCCGCGTCGATGACCGGGGTGTCGGTGCTCTCGGCGTCGAGCTGACCGGCCGCCGCCAGGGCGCCTACGATCCGCCAGCGCAGATCGGTGTCCACCGCGAGGCCGGGCAGCGCGGCCGCGGCCGGATCGGAATCCAGCAGCAGGGTGCCCAGCACCTCGCTGTGCCACGGCGACAGGCGCGCGCCGGTGAGGGCGTTGACGAAGGCCAGCTGATGGTCCGAACCCGGCTCGGCCGCGCGGGCCAGTTCGAGGAGACGATCGGCGAAGGCCGGCCATCCGGTCTGGTCGGCCCACTCGGGGTCGGCGTAGCTCGCCAGGGCGGTCTGCGCCTGCATCAGAAGTCGTTGCACGACACCGATTTCGGTTTCGGCGCCGATTCCGCGCTGCACCAGCGCCACGAAATCCCGGGCCCGCATTTCCGCCTGCCGGGTCATCTCCCACGCCGCCGACCAGCACAGCGTGCGCGGCAGGGATTCGGCGATATCGGCGATCCGTGCGATCACGGTGTCGAGCGACTGCGGATCCAGGCGCAGCGAGCAGTAGGTCAGGTCGTCGTCGTTCACCAGCACGAGCTGACCGCGCTCGACACCCACCAGCTCGGCGACCTCGGTGCGCTCGGCGGCGTCGAGATCGAGTTCGACGCGCTTGGTGCGCACCAGTTTTCCGTCCCGGTCGTCGTAGACGCCGATCGCCAGCCGATGGACGCGATGCTCGCCTGCGCCGGGTTCGGCGCCGCCCTGCACGACCGCGAATCGGGTGAATTTACCGTCGGCGTCGACCTCGAAGTCGGAGCGCAGCGTGTTCAGGCCGGTGGTCTTGAGCCACTGCGCGCCCCAGTCGGAAAGGACACGCCCGGAGGACTTTTCGAGCGCTCCGACCAGATCGTCGAAGGTGGCGTTGCCGAAGGCGTGTGCGGCGAAGTAGTCCCGCAGGCCGGCCAGGAACGGCTCCAGCCCGACGTAGGCCACCAGTTGCTTGAGCACCGACGCGCCCTTGGCGTAGGTGATGCCGTCGAAGTTGACCTCCACGGCCGCGAGATCGGGGATGTCGGCGGCGATGGGATGGGTGGAGGGCAGCTGATCCTGCCGGTACGCCCACGACTTCTCCACATTGGCGAACGTGGTCCAGGCGCCGGTGTATTCGGTGGCCTCGGCCTGGCACAGGACCGAGGCGAAGGTGGCGAAGGATTCGTTCAGCCACAGATCGTCCCACCACTTCATGGTGACGAGATCGCCGAACCACATGTGCGCCATCTCGTGCAGGACGGTCTCGGCGCGCCGCTCGTAGGAGGCCCGGGTGACCTTGGACCGGAAGACGTAGTCCTCGAGGAACGTCACCGCGCCGGCGTTCTCCATGGCGCCGGCGTTGAACTCGGGAACGAACAGCTGGTCGTACTTTCCGAAGACGTACGGGACGCCGAAGTTGCGGTGGTAGAACGCGAAGCCCTGCTTGGTTTCGGTGAAAAGCCGTTCCGCGTCCATGAATTCGGCGAGCGAGGCGCGGCAGTAGATGCCGAGCGGGATCGTGGACTGATCGTCGGTGTACACATCGATCCACTTGGCGTACGGCCCGGCGATCAGCGCGACCAGGTAGGTGCTCATCCGCGGTGTCGTGGCGAAGGTGTGCTCGACCACCTCGCCGACGGTGCGGGTGGCGGTCGCGGCGCCGTTGGAGATCACCTCCCAGTCGGCGGGCGCGGTGACCGTCATGTCGTAGGTCGCCTTGAGGTCGGGCTGGTCGAAGCAGGCGAACATCCGCTTGGCGTCGGCGGTTTCGAACTGCGAGTACAGATACACCTTGTCGTCGGTGGGATCGACGAAGCGGTGCAGGCCCTCGCCCGTGTGCGAGTACACGCAGTCGGCCTCGACCACCAGGACGTTGTTCTCGGCCAGATCGGTCAGGGTGAGACCCTGGGACTCGTCGTAGCCCGAAATGTCGAGTTCGGTGCCGTTGAGAACGGCCGATCGCACACCGGCGGCGACGATATCGATGAAGGTCTGCGCACCCGGGGTGGCGGTGAACGTGACGGTGGAGCGCGAGAAGAACGTCTCGCCGGCGGTGGCCGCGGGACCGGTCGGCTGCCCGGTGAGGTCGAGTTCGACGCGATAGTTCTCCACACTGATCGTCGCGGCCCGCGCGATGGCTTGTTCGCGGGTGAGGTTCGGTGCAGACAAGGAGACTCCTTCGCTCGGACCGGTCGTGTGGACCACGCTGCGGATGCAGTCGCTGACGGTGCCCAGAATGCCACGTTCGCGCTCGCACGGCTGGGCCGACCGTGCATCCGCACCCCGTGCGAGACGAAACGCCGCGCGCCGCGCCACCGAGCGTCCGGTGCCGGCGGGGCGCTCGGTAGGCTGGGCGTTCGTATGCGGCGGACAGCGAAGCGAGGAGGGCCGGTGAAGCACATCCACGCCGGTAAGGTGCGCGATCTCTACGAGGACGGGGAATCGCTGATTCTGGTCGCCTCCGATCGGGTCTCGGTCTACGACGTGGTGCTGCCGACGCCGATTCCGGACAAGGGCGCACTGCTCACGCAGCTGTCGAACTGGTGGTTCGACTACTTCTCCGATGTGCCCAACCACCTACTCTCGACCACCGACGTGCCGGACGAATTCGCCGGGCGCGCGGTGCGCGTACGACCGCTGAAGATGGTGCAGGTGGAGTGCATCGCCCGCGGCTACCTGGTCGGCTCGGGACTGCAGGAGTACCGGCGGACCGGCGCGGTCTCGGGGGTGACGCTGCCCGCCGGGCTGCGGGAGGGAGACGAACTTCCCGAGCCGATCTTCACCCCGACCACCAAGGCGTCCGCGGGGCACGACGAGCCGATCACGTTCGACGATGTGGTGAATCAGGAGGGTCGCGACGTCGCCGAGAAGTTGCGCGACCTGACCCTGCAGATCTACACCCGCGGCGCCGAGCACGCCGCGGGGCGCGGTGTGATCATCGCCGACACCAAGGTCGAATTCGGCTGGGACGGTGATGTTCTCACCCTCGGTGACGAGGTCCTGACCTCCGACTCGTCGAGGTTCTGGCCGGCCGACGAATGGGAGCCGGGCCGGGCGCAGCGCTCGTTCGACAAGCAGTTCGTCCGCGACTGGGCGACCTCCACCGGCTGGGACAAGGAGCCGCCCGGCCCGGAGATTCCCGCCGAGGTCGTGGCCGTCACCCGCGAGAAGTACAGGGACGCCTACCAGCGCATCACGGGCAACACCTGGGCGTGAGCGCGGTCGGGTCACGGCCGAAGCAACTGCGCCGCAGAAGGTTTCGATAACCGCAGCCCCGTGTTGCTCGGCTACGGGGCGCGCAGCTTCGCCGCGCGCAGCATGAGGTAGTCGCGCTCGGGCGTACTCGTGGTCAGGTGTGCTGCCGCCGTATAGGACTCGATCGCGGCCGCACGGTCGCCCGCCATCTCGTACAGGTGTCCGCGTACCGCGTCGAGTCGATGGTTGCCGCGCAGGCGATCCGCCAGCGTGTTCGCCGACTCCAGCCCGGCGGCGGGCCCGTGCACCATGGCCACCGCCACGGCGCGGTTCAGACTCACCATCGGATTGTCCGACAGCCGCTCGAAGACGTTGTACAGCAGAAGAATTCGCTCCCAGTCCGTCTCCTCGGCGCTCGGCGCCCGGGTATGCAGTGCGGCGATGGCGGCCTGGACGCGGTAGGGGCCGCCGAGTCCGGCCTCGACCGCCGCCGTCGCCAGCCCCATTCCCTCCCGGGCGCGGTCGCGATCCCAGCGGGTGCGGTCCTGTTCGGCCAGCGGAATCAATTCGCCGCTGGGCCCCAGGCGTGCCGCGCGGCGGGCGTCGGTGAGCAGCATCAGCGCGAGCAGGCCTGTGACCTCCGGATCGTCCGGGAGCAGCCGGTGGACCTTGCGGGTCAGGCGAATCGCCTCCGCCGCCAGATCGGTGCGGTACAACCGGGAGCCGCCCGTCGCGGTGTGTCCCTCGGTGAACATCACGTAGAGCACGTGCAGTACCGGCCCGAGCCGCGAGCCCCAGTCTTCCGGGGCGACAGCGGACTCGGCGAACGGCCGCGGCAGTGCGCCGAGCCGTTTCTTCGCCCGCGAAATACGTTGCGCCATGGTTGTTTCCGGCAGCAGGAAGGCGCGGGCGATCTCCTCGGTGGTGAGACCGCCCATTGCGCGTAGCGTGACCGCGATCGCACTGGCGGGCGACAACGCGGGATGGCAGCACAGCAGCAACAACGTCAATGTGTCGTCGGCGGCCGAATCGGTATCGGAGGGCGGCACGTCCCGCAGGGCAGCCGTCGTCTCGCGGGAGCGGCGTGCGATCTCCGAACGCACCGAGTCGATCAATCGCCGCTGTGCGACCTGGAGCAGCCAGGCTCGCGGATTGTCCGGATACCCCTTGTCCGGCCACTGGGTGACCGCGGCCAGCATCGCCTCCTGCACCGCGTCCTCGGCCGCGTCGAAATCGCCGTAGCGGCGCACCAGGATTCCCAGCACGACCGGCGCGACCTCGCGCAGGAGCAGCGCGGCCTCCTGCGCGGAGTCGTCGCGCTCCGACGGGCGCCCGACCGGGACGGCCGGTACCTGTGATCCGGGCATGGCGCGGCGGATCAGGCCTCGGTCGCCGGAGCGTCCATCACCGCGCGCACCTCGATGTATTCACC
>NZ_BAFW01000054.1 GCF_000308535.1 Nocardia cerradoensis NBRC 101014
ATGCGGATCTGCCGGTGGCCCAGCAGATCGTGCTGCGCGCGATGGTGGTCGGCGCCGACGTCGAGGTGCATTCGGCCCGGCCGCACCGCTGGTCGCAGCTGGTTTCCGCGGTCGGCGACCCCTCCTCGCTGCGGCTGGCGGCCGAATCCGGGCTCACCGACGCGGACGGCGGGAGCACCGCGGGCCCCGCCACCATCGCGGTGTTCGACCAGATGTCACCGCGCGCCTCGACGGCGCACACCACGGTGACCATCAACGATCCGGGGACCTCGCGCCGCCGATCCGTGGATCTGGCGATCAACCAGGTCACCGCGACGTCGGTGGATGTCAGCATTCCGATGCGCACGGTTCGAGTGGATCTGATCGAGCCCCGCGGCGAGACCCGCTATTACGACAATCCGGCGCCCCCGGCGGCGGCAGGCGATAGACCGGCGATCACGGCCCCGCAGGTAGGTGGTCCTGGTGCCGACTGACGAATCGGGACGGTAATGTTGATCAATGTGGTGGCGGACTCCCAGACCGATGGTGATATTCAGCCTCCGGACGGCGACGACTCGCTAACACCCCGGCAGAGCGCGGCGGCGATCTTCTCCCGCCGCCTGTCGGAGCTGATCGCGGAATCCGTGGTGTCGACCGAGGACGGCTCGACCAGGTCGCTGACGCTGTATTCGCTGGCGCAGCACCTGGAACTGGCGTACCCGGATGTGCCGGTGTCGCAGTCGGGGCTGTACCGGCTGGTGCACGGGGAGGCGATCCCGCGGTTGGATCTGATCATCGCGCTGGCCCGGGTCTTCGATGTGCCACCGGAGTATTTCGTCACCGAACGTCCGGACTGAATCGGCGAAAACTGTTCTCCCCAGCGGGAATAGTGCCGACGAGGCACGGGTGTGATTGTCGCTACCATCCGGGATATGCCCGCCGAGGACCAGGGAGATCTCTTCCTTCGCCATCGCGGCGCGGTCCTGGACACGCTGCTCTCCGACCCGTCGTTCGGATCGCCCGAATTCGCCGCCGACGAGGGCCCGGCCGCCGGTCCGTCGGCTACCGAATACCCGAATGGCGTTGACTCCGTAGCGGATTCCGATTCGATACCGTCGGTGCGCAAGGTGAGTTCCGGCCCGAAGGCCAGTGACCGGATCATGGCGCTGCTCAGCGGAGAATCGCCCGCCGGGTCCAGCCAGCTCGAATTCACCTCGGACTTCTCCGAGCGTTCGGCGCGGCTCGGCGCGGCGGCGGAGGAATCCGAACAGCGGGCCGGCGCCGCGCCCGAATCCCGCGAGAAGGCGGCCGACCGCACCTCGGCCGATCGGCCGCAATTTCCGCAGGTGGTGCTGGCCCAGCTGCGCAAGCCGAAGGTGGCCCTGGCCGTCGCCGCGGCGTTGGCCCTCGTGCTCGTGCTGGTGCTGGTCACCACGGGCGGTAAGAAGAGCAACCCCGATCAGCTGGCCGTGGTCACTCCGGTGGCCGCCGCACCCCCGTCGTCGAAGCCGGGCGCGGGTCCGGAATCGGCGCCCTCGGAGTCGAGCAGCGCCCCCATCAAGGTCCGATCCGCGCAGGCGCGCTGCCCGGCCGGTAGTACGGACGCGATGGACGCCTTCTCCGGGGAGCCGGGCAAGGCATGGTCCTGCGTGCGAGCGTTCAAGATCGACGGGCAGGTCATGACGATCGACCTCGGCAAGAAATATCAGGTGGACTCCATCGGGATCGTCCCCGGCTGGGACAGCGTCGGCAGCGACGGTGCGGACCAGTGGAACAAGTACCGCACGGTGAGCCGGGTGTCGTATCTGTTCGACGATCCGACCGCGACGCGATATACGCAGCAGACGCTGGATCAGCGCAGTCTCGTGGTCACCAAGATGTCTCCCGCGGTCAGCGCCTCGAAGATCACCTTGACGATCCAGCAGTCCAAGGGCGAGCCCTCGATCAACACCACCGCCATCTCCTCGATTGTGATCACGGGACATTGAAACCTCCGCATTCGATCTGCCAGTACTGCTCCCATCGCAATGGCGGAGACGAAACTCGTTGCGGCCATTGCGGAGCCCCGTTGCCGCTCGGTCCCGAGGCTCGGGTCGACAGCGGTGCCGCCGGTCACCCACTGCTGGCGGATGCCGCGCACACCGCGCTGGAGGCCGGGCGTCTGATCGCGCGCACCGCGGGTGCGGCGGAGAAGGTGGGCGCCGAGGTCGCGAAGGCGGGTGAGGGCGCGACCAAGGCCGCGGCGGAGGCCGAAAAGGGCGCTGCCGCAATCGCTCTGCCGGAGGTCAGCTGGAAGGTCGCGATCGCCGCGATCGCCGCGCTGCTGGTGGTGGCCGTCGTGGTCATCCGTTCCTGTGCGGTGAACGCACCGCCGATGATCGGGCAGCTCACCCCCGTCGAGGCGCTGCCCGACCTGGTGCGCGCCGCTTCCTCGTGCCGTCACGTCGACAGCGGGCCCGCTGTCGACAACTGTGTGATCGCGGCCGATCACCCGCTGTTGTCCGGCGGTATCACCGACGGCCGGCAACTGACCTTCACCGTGCGCGCCGATCCACCGCAGAATCTGACCGCGGTGGTCAACGGCTGGCGCGTGGCCGGCGGCACGGTCATCGCCGACGGCACGGTGTTCGTCGCCATCGGTCCTTCGGCAACGGTGTGGTATGCAGATACCCGCACCGGTCTGCGCATCGAGACGGCGACGTTCGCGAATCGCGCAGGCGCACAGACATTTCTGTTCCGATCCGGTTTGGTTCGCTGAGAAACCGGGTACCGGCGCGCAATCCTTGTTACACTGAAGAACGTGCCGTTATTTAACGGCACGTTACAGACAGTCCGCAATACTGCGGTACCGATTCCGATCGCGGGAAGGCACGGGTCGATGGTGGCAACTACCCAGCAGACGATTTCATGGAAGCGATTCCGTGATGATCCGACAGATCTGGAGGCGGTGTACTTCCGCTGGATTCAGCCGGGAGCCGCGGCGCCGACGATCACCGACCGTGCCGAGCAGATCTTCCGGCATCATCTGGAGCTGGCCGCGGGGCGGCGCCCGGGAACCGCGGTGACCAGGCTGTATCGCGCCGGAGACGGCAGCGGCCTGGGGCCGGCGCTGCAGATCGTCAACGACGATATGCCGCTGCTGGTGGATTCGCTCACCGCGGCGCTGCAGCGCCTGGGCGCCACCGTGACCGAGGTGGTGCATCCGGTCTTCGACGTCCTGCGGGATCGCCGCGGCCGGTTGCGGGCGATCGCGCCCAGCGAGGGATTCGATGTGGCGCAAGCGAATTCGGCGAGCCGGTCGGAGGGCAGCGGAAACGTCGTCACCGAATCGTGGATCCATGTGCAGCTGGGTGCCGGGGATTCCGACGCGGTGCTGGACCGGATCGAGCGGGCGCTGCCACCCCTGCTCGGCGAGATCCGCCAGGTCGCCCACGATACCGAGGCGATGACCCGCACGATGGGAACGCTGGCCGCGCGGCTGGACTCCGTACCACAACCGTCCGCGACCGAGGCGGCCGAATGCGCGCAGTTGCTGCGCTGGCTGACCTCCGGGCACTTCACCCTGCTGGGATACGGCTACTACCGGGTGCATCCCGGCGCCGACGGCCCGGAGCCGCAACAGGTTTCGGGCACCGGACTCGGCGTGCTGCGCAACGGTTCGGGCGTGGACGTGGGCGCTCCCGCACCCGGGACGGAGCAGATCCTGCGGCTGTCCAACGGCTCCCTGGACTCGCTGCTGCCGGGCTCGCCGGATGTGTACGTGGTCAGCGTCGCCGACTACGCGGCCGAGACCACACCCTCGGTCGCCGGTGAGGTCGTGGGCGAACACGTCTTCGTGGGCACCTTCACCGTCAGCGGCTTCCACGAGAACATCCTCGACATCCCGGTGATCTCCCGCCGCGTCCACCAGGTCATCGAATGGGCGGGCCTGGCGCTGAATTCGTTCTCGGGCCAGGCGCTGCTGGAGATGTTGCAGACCTTCCCGCGCGTCGAACTGTTCTCCACCGATGCGCGACGGCTCTTCGAAACCGTCTCCGCCGTCATGAATCTCGGGCTGCGGCGGCAGATCCGGCTGTTCCTGCGCCGCGATGTGGGCAGCAATGCCGTGTACTGCCTGGTGTATCTGCCGCGCGACCGCTACTCGACCGAGGTGCGGGTGCGAATGCACGAGATCCTGCGCCGCGAATTCGACGCCGAGCAGATCGCCTACTCGGCACGTGTCACCGAATCCGAGCTCGCCGTCGTCTATTTCACGGTGCACCGCGGTGCCGACGCCGAACCGGCGGATATCACCGAATCCAACCGCGAACGCATTCAGGACCTGTTGTTCGCGACCACGCGCAGCTGGAGCGACCGGCTGGTCAGCGAGGCCGCGGGCCTCGCCGAGATCGCCGCGCCGGTCGTCCAGGACTACGCGAGCGCGTTTCCGGCGACCTATCAGCAGGAATACGAGCCCGCGCGGGCGCTCGACGACCTGTGCCGGCTGCAGCGCCTGGCCGACGGGCAGATCGATACCGATCTCTACCGCACCGCCGGCGCCCCCTCGGGGGAGTGGCGCTTCACGCTGTACGTCGCCGGGACCGAGGTGTCGCTGAGCCGGGTGCTGCCGTTGCTGCACAGCCTCGGCATCGAGGTCGTGGAGGAAAAGCCCTACCGGCTCGAACTGCCCGGCGACAGCACCCGGTGGATCTACGACTTCGGCCTGCGGGTTGCGCCGAACACGCTGCGCGGCACCGGCGAGGGCGATCCGGAGGCCGATCTGGACCGTGCCGTGGCGCTGGAATCCCTGCCGGACACCAGTATTCGCAAACGCCTGCCGGAGGCCGTGTCGGCCATGTGGTTCGGCGACGGCGAGGTCGACGGACTCAACGAACTCGTCCTGCGGGCCGGATTGCACTGGCGGCAGATCGCGATGCTGCGCGCCTATGCGAAATATCTGCAGCAGGCCGGCTTCGCCTACACCTTCGCCAACATCACCCGCGTGCTGCTGGCGCAGCCGAGCACCGCGCGCGCCTTCACCGAATTGTTCGAGGCCTATTTCGATCCCGAACACCTCGGGCCGGTCGCGACCGCGCGGGCCGCGGCCATCTCGTCGCGGCTGCAGGACGAGATCGATGCCGTGGTGAGCCTCGACACCGACCGGATTCTGCGGGCGATTCTCGGGCTGATCACGGCGACCCTGCGCACCAACTACTTCCGCCGCGACGAGGACGGAAATCCGCCCGGGCATCTGTCGTTCAAATTCGACCCGCACGCCATCGCCGAATTGCCCCGTCCGCGGCCGCAATTCGAGATCTTCGTGTATTCGCCGCGGGTCGAGGGTGTGCACCTGCGTTTCGGTGCGGTCGCGCGCGGTGGTCTGCGGTGGTCGGATCGGCTGGAGGATTTCCGGACCGAGATTCTGGGTCTGGTCAAGGCACAGGCGGTGAAGAACGCGGTGATCGTGCCGGTCGGCGCGAAGGGCGGATTCGTGGTGAAGCGCCCGCCGGCCGCGACCGGTGACGCGACGGCCGACCGCCAGGCCATGCAGGCCGAAGGCATCGCCTGCTACCGCACTTTCATTTCGGGACTACTCGACCTGACCGACAATGTCGACCACGCCGGTGGTGAGGTGATCCCGCCGCAGCGCGTGGTGCGCCGCGACGGTGACGACACCTATCTCGTGGTGGCCGCCGACAAGGGCACCGCCACATTCTCCGACATCGCGAACGAGGTCGCGCAGCACTACGACTTCTGGTTGGGTGATGCGTTCGCGTCGGGTGGTTCGGCGGGCTATGACCACAAGGCGATGGGGATTACCGCGAAGGGTGCGTGGGAGAGTGTCAAGCGGCATTTCGCGGAGATGAATGTCGATACCCAGCGTGAGGAGTTCACGGTGGTGGGTGTGGGGGATATGTCGGGGGATGTGTTCGGTAACGGGATGTTGTTGTCGGAGCATATTCGGTTGGTGGCGGCGTTCGATCATCGGCATATTTTCATCGATCCGGATCCGGTGGCGGGGTCGTCGTTCGCGGAGCGGAAGCGGTTGTTCGGGTTGTCGCGGTCGTCGTGGGCGGATTACGACACCTCGTTGATCAGCGAAGGCGGCGGTGTGTTCGATCGCTCCGCCAAGGCCATCGCGATCACGCCCCAGATCCGCGCCGCACTCGATCTGGATCCGGGCGTGAGCACGTTGTCGCCGCCGGAAATGATCCGGGCGATCCTGCTGGCACCGGTCGATCTGCTGTGGAACGGCGGGATCGGCACCTACATCAAGGCCAGTACCGAATCGCACGCCGATGTGGGCGACAAATCCAACGACGCCGTCCGGGTCGACGCGGATCTGTTGCGGGTCAAGGTGATCGGTGAAGGCGGCAATCTGGGCGCCACCGCGCTCGGGCGGATCGAGTTCTGCAAACTCGGCGGCCGGATGAATACCGACGCACTCGACAACTCCGCCGGTGTGGACTGCTCCGACCACGAGGTGAACATCAAAGTTCTGCTGGGAGCGGCGATTTCCTCCGGCGAGCTGGCGGAGTCGGACCGTAACGCCCTGCTGGCCGAGATGACCGACGAGGTCTCGGCACTGGTATTGCGCGACAACATCTCCCAGAACTTCCGGATGGGCCTGTCGCGGTCGAACGCGGCCGCCATGGTCGGGGTGCACCGGCGGCTGATCGCGGAACTGGAGACGCGGCGCGGCGTGGATCGGCAGCTCGAGGCATTGCCCTCCGACGCCGAACTGGACCGGCGCGCCGCGGCCGGCGCCGGGCTGACCTCACCGGAACTCGCCAATCTGCTCGCGCACGTGAAGCTTTCGCTCAAATCGGATCTGCTCAGCGGTGATCTGCTGGACAGCAGTGCGTTCGAGGCGCTGCTGCCCGGCTACTTCCCGACACCGCTGCGGGAACGGTTCGGCGCCGCGATCGGCCGCCATCCGCTGCGCCGGGAGATCCTGGCCACCATGGTGGTCAACGATATGGTCGACTACGGCGGCATCACCTACGCCTTCCGGCTCGCCGAGGAGGCCGGCGCCACCACCGACGACGCGGTGCGTGCCTTCACCGCGGCCGTGGAGATCTTCGATCTGCGCGCACTGTGGGAGCGCATCCGCACCACGCCGATGCCGGCGGCGGCGCGCAACGAGCTGGAGATGGAGACCAAACGCACCCTGGATCGGGCAGCGCGCTGGCTGCTGACCAACCGGCCGCAGCCGATCGCGGTCGGCGCCGGTATCGCGCGCTATCGCGACGGGGTGCGCGCGCTGGCGGCGCGGGTACCGGCCTGGCGGCCCGGTGCGCTCGCCGACGATCTGATGTCGCGCTCCGGCGGACCGATCGGTCACGGCGCCCCGCGGGAATTGGCGGAGGAGGTGTTCCTGCTGATCCATCGGTTCCCGCTGCTGGACGTGCTCGATATCGCCGACATCTGCGAACGCGATGCCGACGAGGTGGCCGCGCTCTACTACGCGCTGGACGCCCACTTCGACATCCAGCGGCTGTTGTCCGCGGTGGCCGGGCTGGACCGGGGAGATCGCTGGCAGACGTTGGCGCGCTTGGCCGTTCGCGAGGATCTCTACGATTCGCTGCGCTCGCTCACCGCCGATGTGCTGACCACCACGGAACCGGTCGACACCCCCGAGGAGAAGATCGCCTACTGGGAATCGACCAACCGTTCCCGCCTCAGCCGTGCCCGCGCGGCACTGGGGGAGATCTTCACCTCCGAAGCCCACGACCTGGCGACCCTCTCCGTGGCCGCACGCCAGGTCCGCAGCATGGTCGGCAGCGCCGAAACGACGGCGACGGTGCCCAGCTGACCTGCCGGTGGGTTCGGGTGCGCCGCCTGGGACCGGCACACCCGAACCCACTCCGGAAACCTGCCGCCGCCGCCCACCCGAACCCGGGTGGGCGGCGGCGTCATGCGGCAGTTCCGCAGTCGCCGCAGAACCGAGCTGCCGGAGGGAGTTCCGCACCGCATTCGGTGCAGTGACGCGGGGCAGCGGCCAACCGGGTTCCGCAGTGCATACAGAATCGCGCGGTGCGGGGATTGTCGGTAGCGCAGGATGCGCAGGTCACGTGTTCGGAGGCGGCGGACTCGTCGCCCTCGGACCGTGGCGCTGCGGAGGAAGGCCCCGATCCGACGCCCGAGGGGGAGCCGGGCGGCGCGGATGCCTCGGCCCCGGGGGGAGGTGTCGGTGGCAGTGAGGCCGAGGTTTTCGGCTCCGGTGGCGGTTGCAGGGCCGGCCGGCCCGCGGGCTGACCGAACGGCGGCGCGGGCGGGGGCGGGGACTGCTGCGTGGCCCACGGCACCGTCGACTGCTGCCCCATGCCCGCGATCGCGTTGAGTCCCAGTGCGGCCCCGAGGAATCCACCTTCGCCCCCGCCGCCGTGCGAATGCGCCATACCCTGCCCAGCGCCCAGGGCCATTTCCCCGGCGGCGTAACGCTGGAAATCTCCGGCGAGCCGGATGTAGGTGACGTCCTTGGCGAGTCGTTTGAGCCGCTCGGCGTCCTCGGGTGCCAGGGTGATGTCGAAATTCCCCATGCGCGAGATCCGCATTCCGTACTCGTACAGCGTGAGGTTGGTCTGACGAACCACCGCCGACTCGATCGACTGCAGTTGCGCCGAGAGGCCGAGCACCTGCCAGTCGCCCTGCGAGATGCCCTGCGACACCGTCATCTTCATCGACTTGAGCAGCAAATCCGCGCACCAGGCCTGAATTCCGGCAGGATCGGTGAGATCGGTGGTGCCGACCAGGGAGGTGATCAGTTGCGCGGGATCGCGCACGGCCAGGGCGAATTCGCCGAAGACCCGCAACGTCACGATCTGCTCGCTGGCCGGGTCGACGATGTCGTCGAGCCGGCCACCGAATCTGACACCCGCGAATTCGCGCGTGGAGACGAAATACAGCTCCGCGCGGTAGAAGTTGTTGCCGGTGACGGAGTCCACCAGTGCGCCCAGCACCGGCAGTTCGTCGGCGTCGACGCGATGGCGGCCCGGCCCCATCGTCGCGACGACCCGGCCGGACTTGACGAACAGCGCGATCTGATCGGCGTTGACGATCGTCCGGCTGTAGCGCCGGATGTTCAGATCGGGCCACTTGTAGACCAACTGGTCCTTACGGCCGTCCGGGACGGCGATGAATTCCCGCTCGAACCAGGCCATATCCTCGCCCTTTCTCGGCCGTTGACGTTATCCAGCGTACCGATACCTATCGGTATGGTCTACCGCCGACCTCGGCGGCAGGGATTTCCGTTGTGTTACAACCTATCCCACGTATTGAACGTGCCGTTGAATGACGGTACATTGCCCATAGATATGATCGCCGTCACGTGAAAGGTCCTCCCCCATGACAACTGTTCGACCTCCCTCGGAGGCGACGGCGCCCGCGGACGCGCTGCATGCCGAGGATGCGGGCTATCACAAATCGCTGCGCCCCCGCCAGCTGCAGATGATCGCCATCGGCGGTGCCATCGGCACCGGCCTGTTCCTCGGCGCCGCCGGCCGCCTGCACGACGCGGGCCCGGGCCTGTTCCTCGTCTACGCCGTCTGTGGAATCTTCGTCTTCTTCATCCTGCGAGCGCTCGGCGAGCTGGTGCTGCATCGCCCCTCCTCGGGATCGTTCGTCTCCTACGCGCGCGAGTTCTATGGCGAGAAACTGGCTTTCGGCGTCGGCTGGATGTATTTCTTCCACTGGTGTATGACCGGGATCGTAGACATCACCGCGATCGCGACGTATGTCCACTATTGGGGAGGGACCCGCAGCATTCCGCAGTGGCTCATCGCGTTGGTCGCGCTGGCGATCGTGGTGAGCATCAACCTGATCTCGGTGCGCTGGTTCGGTGAGCTCGAGTTCTGGGCGGCGTTGATCAAGGTGATTGCGCTGGTCGCGTTCCTGATCGTGGGTGTGATCATCCTCGGCGGCCGCTTCGATCTGGACGGCCAGACCACCGGCCCGAGCCTGCTCTCCGCGCACGGCGGTCTGTTCCCGACCGGATTCCTGCCGCTGGTCACCGTCACCACCGGCGTCGTCTTCGCCTACGCGGCAGTCGAATTGATCGGCACCGCGGCGGGTGAGGCCGAGAATCCGGAGAAGATCATGCCGCGCGCGATCAATTCGGTGATCGCCCGGATCGCGCTGTTCTATGTCGGTTCGCTCGTCCTGCTCGGACTGCTGTTGCCCTACAGCGACTTCCACGCCGGCGAGAGCCCGTTCGTCACCTTCTTCTCCAAACTCGGGGTGAACGGCGCCGGGTCCATCATGAACCTCGTCGTGCTGACCGCCGCGTTCTCCAGCCTGAATGCCGGGCTGTACTCCACGGGCCGGATTCTGCGCTCGATGGCGATGAACGGCAGCGCGCCCAAGCTGGCCTCGCGCATGTCGAGTTCCGGTGTGCCGTACGTCGGAATCCTCGCCACCGGCTGCATCGCGCTGATCGGTGTGGGACTCAACGCGATGGTGCCGGACAAGGCGTTCGAGATCGTGTTGAACATGTCGGCCCTGGGCACGATCTTCGCGTGGACGGCGATCATCCTGTGCCAGTTGCAGTTGTGGCGCTGGTCGCGCATCGGCAAGGCGGAGCGTCCGTCGTTCCGGCTGATCGGCGCCCCGTACACCAGCATCGCGACCCTGGTGTTCCTGGCGGCGGTGGTGGTCCTGATGGCCGCCAGTGACGACGACGTGCAACGCTTCGCCGTGCTGGCCATGGTGTGCGTCATGTTGCCGGCGCTGGTCGCGGGCTGGTTCCTGGCGCGTCGCAAGGTGCTGGCGATGGCCACCGAACGCCTCGGCTACACCGGCCAGTTCCCGGTGCTGGCGGAACGCCCGCTCCAGAACGAGGCGGCCGAGTCGGCAGCCGAATCCGGGGAGCCGGGATCAGCGCCCGACGCCGAGAAGTAGCCGCACCCTCCGCCCCGGTACCACCGGGGCGGAGCTGTTCCCGGCGTTGGGAAGCTCGGGGACGCGGGTCCGTGGCCGGGGAACGAGAATGAGGCCCCGGTTCATCAGCGGCCTCGGGAGGTTTCTCATGCCGGAGCGACCCGATACGCCCCTTCCGCATCCGTGGGCGAATCGCCGCATCCGCCGCAGTGAGGTGCGCGGACCGGATGCGCATCCGTGGGCGACGCGGCGCAACGGCGGGGGAGAACCCTCGCAACGAGTGCGCGTCGCGGTGGAATCGCCGGGCGAACCGTCCGTGCGCCACCTCGTCGGTGACGCTGTCGGAAATGGCGGGGTGGCAACGTGTTTCGTGCCGGAACCGCCGTCCGGTCCGGTGACCGCGGATGTCGAGGCCGATACGCTCGGCTCCGAGGCCGGCTCCGGTCGCAGCGCGCGCTCGCGGCCGAGTCCACGCCGGCTGGGCGCCGGCCTCGTGGAGATGCCGCGGGTGGTCTCGGTGGATCCGCGCGCCGCGGTGCTGGACGACCCGGAAGTGCCCGAGGAGAAGCGATTCTGCTGGAAATGCAACTCCCCGGTGGGGCGCTCGGGCGACGGGGGCTCCGGGCAGGTGGCGGGGGACTGCGGAAAATGCGGTTCCCCCTACAGCTTCCGGCCTATTCTGCAACCGGGTGAGGTCGTCGCCGGACAGTACGAGGTGCAGGGCTGTCTGGCGCACGGCGGTCTGGGCTGGATCTACCTGGCCGTCGACCGCAATGTCAGCGATCGCTGGGTGGTACTGAAGGGCCTGCAGAATCCGCAGGATTTCGAGGCACACGTGGTCGCGCTGGCGGAGCGGCAGTTCCTCTCGGAGGTCGCCTATCCCGGCATCGTGAAGATCTACAACTTCGTCAAGCATCGCGGTCCGGGCCGCGACGTCGCCGACGGCTACATCGTGATGGAGTACGTCGGCGGCCAGTCGCTCAAGCGCGTTCTCGATCAGCGTGCGCCGCAGCGCATTCCGGTGGCCGAGGCGATCGCGTACGTGATGGAGGTGCTGCCGGCACTGGACTATCTGCATTCGTTCGGGTTGTCCTACAACGACCTCAAACCCGACAACATCATGGTCAGCGAGGACGAGGTCAAACTGATCGACCTGGGCGCGGTGGCGGCCATGGAGTCGTTCGGAAGTATCTACGGCACACCGGGATTCCAGGCGCCGGAGATCACCGAGACCGGGCCCACCGTCGCCTCCGACATCTACACCGTCGGCCGTACCCTGGCGGCTCTGGTGATGCAGTTGCCCCGTGACGAGCGCGGCCATCAGCTACCGGAAATGCCGGGGCCGCAGGCGAATCCGCTGCTGGTTCGCTATCCGTCGCTGTATCGGCTGCTGTGCCGCGCCACCGATCCCGACCCGGCCCGCCGGTTCCCCTCCACGTACTCGATGTACTGCCAGCTCACCGGCGTGCTGCGGATGGTGCTGGCCACCGACACCGATCGGGAACATCCCCAGGCCTCGGTCGAATTCGGTTCCATGCGCGGCGATTTCGGCATCGAGACTCTCATCGGGCAGACCGACGGCATCGTCGACGGCCGCCACCGGATGCCGACCCTCGACGCGCGCGCGGTGGTGGCCGCCCTGCCGGTTCCCCTGATGGACAGCACCGACCCCAGTGCCGAATTGATGTCGACGCTGCTGCACGGAGATCCGCGGCACGCGCTGGATACGTTGCGGCGCATCCGTGATCGGATCGCCTCCGGCGTCCTCGCGGACACCGGCTCGTTCGAACTCGAGGGCGCCCTCACCGCGGTGCGCGCCCATCTGGATCTGGGGGAGGTGGAGCCGGCGCGAGCCCTGTTGCGGGAGTTGATGATCGACTACGACACCGACTGGCGGCTGACCTGGTACCGCGGTATCGCCGATCTGCTCGACGGCGCCTTCGAGCACGCCTACACCCAGTTCGACACCGTGCACGCCATGCTGCCCGGGGAGATCGCCCCGGCTCTCGCGCTGGCGGCCACCGCCGAACTGGTCCTGCAACACCTCGAACTGCCGGCCGATCCGGATCGTTGGCACCGGGCCGCGGTCGACTTCTACCGCACCGTGTGGCGCACCAACCACGGAGTGGTCAGCGCCGCGTTCGGACTCGCACGGCGGCTGGCCGCCGACGGCGAACTGCTCGACGCCGTCGCGGTACTCGACCGGGTGCCGGTGACCTCCCGGCACTACGCGCTCGCGCACATGACCGGCGGACTGCTGCTCGTGTCCCGGCCGGTGGCGGAGGTGACCGAGGAGGATCTCACCGCGGCCGCGCTGCGCCTGGAAGCCCTGCCGGAGGAGCCGCGGGCACTGCAGTTGCAGGTCGTCGTGGTGGGTGCGGCACTGGAATGGCTGCGCGCGGGCGGGCAGCCGCGCCGGCCCGAGGCGACCCTGCTGGGCTTCGCGCTCACCGAATCCGGTCTGCAGCTGGGCCTCGAGACCTCGCTGCGCGCGCTCGCCCGCACGGCACCGGGCCGGCTGCATCGCTACCGGCTCGTCGATCTGGCCAATCAGGTGCGTCCGCGCACCCGGTGGTGAACCGGCTCAGGCGACTCCGCGCACCCGCCAGAGCACGACGGCCACCGGCGCCGCCGCGATCAGCAACAGCCACAGCCAGTTTCCGGCCGCCCACGCCGACACCACCGCGAAGACCGTGATGGCACCGGCCAGAACGGCCAGCGAGGGGAGGGGATTGGCGGGCGCGGGCGCGGCGGGCGGATCCGGGGTGACGACGGGCAGATCGGTGAACAGCGCCGCCAGTTCGACGCGGGTATCGGCCCGGGTGGCCAGTGCGGTGCGCTCGTCGAATTCGGGCAGGGTCAATCTGCCGGCGCCCAGTTGCTGTGACAATTCCTGCAGTGCGCGCTCTCGCTCGGCGGCGCTGGGGCGCGCGTCCGCCATATCGTCCATGCACAGCAGAATAGGTCGGCTACCCCCGCGGATCGCAATCGAACCGCCAAAGATGGGAACCGGCATGCCGCCGCACGCTTTCGATCCGCGCATGTTTCGGTGTGGTTTCCTTGATGTATGACGACCCGGACCGAGTACACCATCGACGAGCTCGCGCGTGAGGCGGGGACCACCGTGCGCAGCCTGCGGGTGTACCACGAGCGCGGTGTGCTGCCGCCGCCGCAGGTCAAGGGTCGTACCGGCTTCTACAGCGCCGCACACCTCAACCGGGTGCGGACGATCAGCCGTTTGCTCGACCGCGGAATCAAGCTCAACGGCATCAAGGAACTGCTCAACGCCTGGGATCGTGGGGACGATCTCGGCGACATCCTCGGCGTCGCGGAGCCCGATGTGTCGCCGGGCGCCGAATCGCCGGCCGGTGCGACGATCGCCGCGACCGATCTGGCCCAGCGGTTGCAGGAGGTACCCAACGGGCTGGCCCGGGTCGTCGCGCTCGGCCTCTACGAACCGGTCGACGCCAGTACCTACCGCGCCGCCGATCCGATGCTGCTGCAGGCCGCCGACCGGCTGTCCGCAGCGGGCGTGCCGGAGCCGGAGATCATCGCCGAATTCGAGCGGCTGGCCGCCGAATGCGACCGGATCGCACGTCGCTTCGCGGACCTGTTCCAGCGCACGGTGTGGACCGGCTTCCAGGACTCCGCGGGCACACCCGCGGACGTGGCGGGGCTGGCCGCGGGCTCGGAGGTGATCCGGACCGTACCGGCGCAGGCGGGCGCCGAACTGATCGGCCGTTTCGTGGCCCGGTATCTCGATCAGGACAGCGCGCTGAACGAGGCGCTCGCCGACTCCTGAGCGTTCGTCTCGACAATCTCTTCCTCCCAACGCTGGGAAGATTTCACGGTATAACGTGCCGTTGTCTAACGGTACATTATCGGTGTGGCCAATACTTCTGACCATCAGCGTCGGAAGTGCACGATTGAACGGAGACACACCGATGACCGCAGCCACCTTTGCCCGCACCACCCGAGCCCTGCTGCTGGCCGCGACCGTCGCGGGCGCCGCGGTCGTGGGCCTGTCCACCGGTCCGGCCGCGGCGCAGGCGCCGGGACCGTACTGTCTGTGGGCCGGCGCCGCCTTCGCCCCCGGGACGCAGGTGCATGCCGGCGGCTGGGCATTCAGTTGCCGCAGTGACCTTTTCGGCGCCGCCCGGTGGAATGCGGACGGTCCGTCCCACCGCGCCGACACCGTGGCCAATCCGGGCGCGCTCGGTAACCCGGCCGGCCGCTTCAGTCCCGGCGCGCGCCAGCCGGGCACCTCCTACAACGACTACTGCGTGGGCGATCAGCTGATCGCGGGAACCGAGGATGTGTACGAGGCGGTTCCGGCCTCGGGCGGTCTCTACTGGCGCGCGGCCGGGCCGATCTCCCAGTGGCGTTTCGAGGACGAGGGCCCGGCGCCGACCTGGCGTTCGTCGAGCCTGTGCCGCGACGGCGAACTGCTCTGATCCGCGATTCCGGGTATCGGGCGCGACCTACTTAAGTAGGTGCGCCCGAACATTACCGATGCGCGCCACCCCCACCCGGGGGAACAATCACACGTCGGCAGGTAACGGCAGATGGGTGAGCGATGGCAGGCGTGACACTGTGGATGCAGATGTCGCTCGACGGATACGCGGAGGGGCCCGACCAGGAAATTCACTGGCCGGTAGTGGACGAAGAGCTGTGTGAGTCCTTCCTGGACGAACTGCGGGCGGCCGAGGTATTCGTCTACGGGCGCAAGACATTCGAGATCATGGCCGCGTTCTGGCCCTATGCCGACGCTGATCCGGCCATCTCGCCGTTCTACGTCGAATTCGCGCGCTGCTGGAAGCGCACCCCGAAACTGGTGTTCTCCCACACGATGCGCGATCCGGGCTGGAACACCCGGGTGATCGGCGCCGATCCGATCGCCGAGATCAGCGCGCTACGGACGGCCTCCGCCGGACCCGTCGTGGTCTTCGGCGGCGCCCAGACCGCCTCGTACTTTCTGGAACACGATCTCGTCGACGAATACCGGCTGTTCGTACATCCGCTGCTGCTCGGCGGGGGTGTGCCGCTGTTCCCGAAACCGCTCGACACGGCCGGACTGCAGCTGGTGGACATCATGACCTTCGACAGCGCGGTCGTGCAGATGCATTATCAGCAGGCCACCCCGGTCGCGCGAATGGGGTAGCCGCAGATCGCGGTATCGAATCCGGACACGCGACGGGGGCACGGTGGGCTAACTTGTTCCTACTATGTTCCAGCGATCGCGTATCGGTGTACTGCCCGCCACCAGCAGTGAGTTCGTGGGCAGGTCCGCGCAGCGGGAGCGGATAACGGCGCTGATCGCCCGTGGCGCGCGGCTGATCACCCTGACCGGTCCCGGCGGCATCGGCAAGACCAGGCTGGCCATCGAAACGCTGCGCCGCGATGTCGGACTACCCACGCGCTGGCTGGCGCTGGCGGAACTCGACGCCGAGACCGCGATTGCCGAACTCCGCGATTTCGCGCCCCGGCCGGACGGCGCCCCGCACGTCCTGGTCCTCGACAGCTGCGATCGCCTGGTGACCGCCCTCGCGCCCGAGCTCGCGGACCTGCTCGAGGCCGACCCGGCGCTGACCCTCGTGGCCACCAGTCGCGAGCCGATCGGCTGGATCGACGAACAACTCGTTCCGGTGCCGTCGCTGGATCCGGCACAGGCATTGCGGCTGTTGCGAATTCGCATGGAGCTCACCGGCCGCACCGCCGGCGGTGCGGACGACGATATTCTCCGGCGGATCTGTGCTCATATGAGCCACAATCCGTTCGGCCTGCGGCTCGCCGCGATCAGATTGCGGCACAATCCGCCCACCACCGTCCTGCAGGAGGTGAGCGGCGATGCCTACGACCGCCGACTGCAGTGGTCCGACAGCGCCCGGGTCGGGGTCGAAGCGCGTCACCGCGATATCGGCGCCAACATCGCGTGGTCCACCAGTCGCTGTACGCCGACGGAATCTCTCCTGCTGCAACGGATGTCGGTGTTTCCGGGCGGTTCCGCGGGCGGCGGGGCCGATCGGGAGGCGATCGTTGCGATCTGCGCCGACGACGCGTTGCCGGCGGCGGCGATCGAAACGACCCTGGACCGGCTGGTGGAACGTTCGCTGGTGATCGTACGGCTGACGGCGACCTCGGCGCGGTGGTATCTCACCGAATGCGTCCGCCTCGTCGCGCGCGCCGAAC